>JAICPX010000003.1 GCA_025929635.1 Chitinophagaceae bacterium | reverse complement strand
CCTGCAGACTTTGCCATCCGTTCACATCATCGCCATCCACATTTATCTGCACATCCTTTACATCGATATAAACGGCTTCGTAATCACCAGGGTCATCGGTTAAAAAAACCTGTAATCTTGCCGTGCCATCGGCGGTACTATCCTTTTTACATGAAATAAAAATAGAAATGCCCGCTATGGCCACCATCAACGCAGAAATCAAAAGTCTTGTTCTCATATTAATCATTTAACGGTACGCCGATAAAATCAATATTAGTGCCAAAATAACAAAAGACCCTGGCGGGTCTTTCTTTGGTATCGATAATGCAAAGGTAATGATCGCAAAACAAGGTGCAACAGATCTACTTACATTAATATGATTTTAATGTTATCGGGAAAGTTCGATACAGGTAATTTTACGAGAAACAAAAAAACCCGACGATAAATCGGGTTTAGATTTATCATTAAGACCTGAATCATGCATTCACTTTACCTTTCACTTTAGCTATCACCTCTTCCGCAATGCCCGACGGCGCAGGTGAGTAATGGCTGAATTCCATAGTTGATGATGCACGGCCAGAACTCAACGAACGAAGTTGTGTTACGTAACCAAACATTTCGCTTAATGGAACCTTTGCTTTAATAACCTGTGCACCCGCACGACTATCCATTCCTTCCAACATTCCCCTTCTTCTGTTCAAATCCCCCGTTACGTCACCCATGTATTGATCGGGTGTTACCACTTCGACTCTCATGATAGGTTCAAGTAACACTGGTTTTGCTTTTCTTGCCGCTTCACGGAAACCAGCTTTGGCACACAATTCAAATGACATTGAATCAGAGTCAACAGCATGGAAGCTTCCATCGAATACACGCACCTTCATATTATCAACGGGATAATTTGCAAGGACACCATTTGTCATCGCTTGCTCAAATCCTTTTTGAATCGCCGGGACGTATTCACGGGGAATGGATCCTCCGAAAATATCATTTACAAACTGGAAATTCTTATCAGGGTTTTCTGTTTTCCATTCTGCATCAACAGGACCGAATTCAAAAATAATATCAGCGAACTTACCTCGACCACCAGTTTGTTTCTTTAATGTCTCCCGGTGTTCAACAGTAGCCTGGAACGCTTCTTTATACGCCACCTGCGGCGCCCCCTGGTTCACTTCCACTTTAAATTCTCTCTTCATCCTGTCAACAATGATCTCCAGGTGCAATTCACCCATTCCTGAAAGAACTGTTTGACCAGTTTCTTCATCAGTTTTTACACGAAGTGTCGGATCCTCTTCGATCAACTTTGCAATCGCCATTCCCATTTTGTCAACGTCGGCTTGCGTCTTTGGCTCAACAGCCAAAGAAATTACCGGTTCGGGAATAAACATATTCTCAAGAACGATCGGGTGATCTTCATCACAGAGTGTATCGCCTGTTTTTATTTCTTTGAAACCAACTGCTGCACCAATATCACCCGCTTCAATAAAATCAATTGGATTTTGTTTGTTAGCAAACATCTTCATGATACGGCTGATGCGTTCTTTCTTACCGCTTCTTACATTCAACACATAAGAACCTGCATCAAGATGACCGGAATAACAACGGAAGAATGCCAAACGACCAACAAAAGGATCAGTCATGATCTTAAATGCAAGAGCCGCGAATGGTTCTTTTGCATCTGGTTTACGGATCAACTCTTTGCCGGTATTTGGATCAGTTCCTTTGATGGCTTCAACATCAACCGGTGAAGGCAGGTAACGACAAACTGCATCCAATGCAGTCTGGACACCTTTGTTCTTGAATGAAGAACCACAAAGCATAGGAACAATGGTCATATCGATGGTCGCCTTGCGAACCGCTTCATGTATTTCATCTTCACTGATGGAGTCTGGATTGTCAAAGAATTTTTCCAATAATTTATCATCATATTCAGCAACTGCTTCTACCAGTTGTGCTCTCCATTCTTTTGCTTCATCAACCAGGTCAGCAGGAATTTCGATCTCATCGAATGTCATTCCTTCTGTTTCCATATGCCAGATAACACCTTTCATTTTGATCAAATCAACAACACCTTTGAAATCATCTTCGGCACCGATCGGGAGTTGCAGGGGAACCGCCTTTGACCCAAGCATTTCACGAACCTGCTTAACCACGTTTAAAAAATCGGCCCCCGCACGGTCCATTTTGTTAACAAACCCAATCCTTGGTACATTGTACCGGTTTGCCTGGCGCCAGACAGTTTCAGACTGTGGCTCTACGCCATCAACCGCTGAGAATAGAGCGATCAACCCATCAAGAACCCTCATAGAGCGTTCTACTTCAACCGTAAAGTCGACGTGACCGGGCGTATCGATGATATTGAAATAATATTTTTTTGTATTGGCATCTGCCTTTCCTTTTGTGGTAGGAAAATTCCACTGGCAGCTAACCGCTGCAGAAGTAATAGTAATACCTCTTTCTTTTTCCTGCTCCATCCAGTCAGTGGTGGCGGCACCGTCATGCACCTCACCAATTTTGTGTATCATACCTGTATAGCGAAGGATACGTTCAGTCGTTGTGGTTTTGCCGGCATCGATGTGAGCCGCAATACCAAAGTTTCTTTGAAATTTTAAGTCTGCCATGTAATTTTTCCCTTTATAATTTGGAGGCGCAAAAGTAGGAATAAAAACCCAGCATTCAAGCAAGGCAAGGACGAAGTTTTCCAGATAGTTTTCCTAAAAATCAGTTAGTTAATTGCGCTTTTAAACTCATATAAAAACCAAAGCCATCCTTTGGATGGCTTGATGTATCAGTCAATTTTCTCACGCTTATACTTTAAAGTGGGCAAATGCCTTGTTAGCTTCCGCCATACGATGGGTATCTTCTTTCTTTTTAAACGCAGATCCTTCCCCCTTGGCAGCTGCTACGATCTCACCTGCGAGTTTATCAGCCATGCTGCGTCCGTTTCTTTCACGGCTATAACGGATCAACCATTTCATGCTCAATGAGATTTTCCGATCGGGCCGAACTTCGGTAGGGATCTGGAAAGTAGCACCACCAATACGCCGGCTACGCACCTCAACAGATGGGGTCACATTTGCCAATGCCTTTTTCCAGACATCGTATCCTTCTTCACCGGTTTGCTTGCCTACTTTTTCAAGTGCGTTATAAAAAGTATTAAAAGAAGTACTCTTTTTACCGCTCCACATGATATTGTTGACAAAACGGGTAACCAGTTTGTCATTGAACTTTGGATCGGGTGCTAAGGGTAATTTTTTTGCTTGTGCTTTACGCATTGTTAATTATTTTTTTATCGCAGATGCTATAGCTGTGAAATGCTGATTATTAATCCACGAGTTCCGTGTTTATTTTTTTGTTGCTTTTTCTCTTTTGGTTCCGTATTTAGACCTGCTTTTCTTACGGTCCTTTACGCCTGCGGTATCAAGCGAACCACGAACAATATGATAACGGACACCCGGAAGATCTTTTACACGACCACCACGGATCAATACTATCGAGTGTTCCTGCAGGTTGTGGCCTTCACCAGGGATATAAGCGATAACCTCTACCTTATTTGTCAAACGAACTTTTGCAACCTTTCTTAGCGCTGAATTAGGTTTTTTTGGAGTAGTAGTATACACCCTCGTGCAAACGCCACGCCGCTGAGGACAACTATCCAATGCTCTTGATTTGCTTTTTGCTTTAATGATCTCTCTTCCTTTGCGGACTAACTGTTGAATTGTAGGCATTCCTGACCTTTTAAATTGACCCCGGGGTTTATTTCCCGAAAGGGGGGCAAAGGTAAAGGGCAACTGCGTAAATACCAAATATCAAACTTCAAATTCCAAACTTTTTACCCACGCTAAAAGGCATCAATTACAACGGGTTTGCTGCCGCCGGAATTTGGCATTTGTTATTTGGGATTTAACCTTTTAGATTTTCCACATCCAATTGTATTTGTCCTCACGGAGTCCTTCTCTGATCCCGGTTATGGCGGTTTTAATTGCTGGAGCAGCTTTCCATTTCTCCACATCAAAATGCATCACAAAGTCTTTATACTTGAGTTCTTTAATTGACGAAATCGTCGCGGCAGTACCAGCACCAAAGATCTCTAACCGTGCCCCGGATTTGTAAGCATCGATGATCTCATCAATACTCACGGGTCTTTCTTCGACCTTGTACCCCATATCTTTCAATAATGTGATCACGCTTGCCCTGGTTACCCCATCCAGAATTGTCCCGCTTTCAAGATCAGGCGTCAACGCGTTATCACCAATGATAAAAAAGACATTCATCGTACCGCATTCATGCACATACTTATGCTCAAATGCATCGGTCCACAACACCTGGTCATATCCTTGTTTTTTTGCCTGCGCGGTGGCATACATTGCTGCCGCATAGTTACCCGCTGTTTTGGCATAACCCACGCCTCCTTCAACAGCCCTTACATATTTTTCTTCAACATAGATACGCATAGGTGCATGATAGTACGGACCCGTTGGACTAAGCATGATCACAAACTTGTAATTTTCTGACGGCTTCACTCCTATCACTTCATCAGATGCAAACATTAAGGGGCGTATATAAAGGGAGTATTCATGTCTTTGAGGGATCCAGCTTTTATCCAAAGCAACTAATTGCTTCATGCCTCCCATGAAAATCTCTTCCGGAATAGTTGGCATCTGCATTCTTTCTGCAGATATGTTAAACCGTTTAAAGTTTTCCTGCGGCCTGAAAATAAAAGCTTCGCCATTTTGATTCTTATACGCTTTGATGCCCTCAAAGATCGCCTGGCCATAATGTAATGCTACTACTGAAGGATACAGCAATAACGGTTGATAAGGTTTTATTTCGACATTTTTCCATTCCCCATTTTCGAAATCCGCTTCGAGCATGTGATCGGTAAAATACTTTCCAAACGGAAGATTTTCAAAGTTTATATCCTGCAATTTGCTTCTTTCTGCTTTTGTTATTCTTATGTCCATTCTTGCAATCATAAATGTTTACATTTGAACACAAAGAAACAAAAAAACTAACACTTAATTGTAAGATTATACACTTAATACATGGGTCTTAATTCTATAAAGTTTGAAACCACTGATATAGCTCTGTTGTTTAAGAACTCTTTGGTTGACATTGACGAAAAAAAACAAGATCTGCCTAATCGAAAGCAGTCTTCCTTACCCGTTACGGGTGAACAGGTAGCTGGCGGGTGGATATACCTTGGGGAAAATAAAAAGAAAACGCTTGTGGCAGTTCGATATGCTGATGCTGTTCATCTGCCCGAAAAACAGCTATCATTTCTTACAAAACTACTGGGGGCCTGCAGTCTCCATATTAGTGATGTAGCGATTTTAAATTGCCAGGATCATCCATCAGCTCAATTCAATGAGATATTGAATTACTTCAACCCAAAATCGGTTCTATTATTTGGTATAAGGCCTGCAGAATTTGGAATGCCAATGAATTTTCCTGAATTCCAGGTACAGGGTTATAAAGATGCAGTATTTGTATCCTGCCCTTCACTGGAAACAATTGAACCAGATAAAGACCTGAAGGGAAAATTATGGGCTTGCCTCAAAAAGATCTACAACATATGAAATTGATTTTTGCCAGTAATAATCAGCACAAGATCGAAGAGCTAAAATCTTTTTTTAAAAATGAATCGGCTGACGACCGGGTAGAAATAGTTTCATTGAGTGAGGCAGGACTTGATATCGAAATTCCTGAACCGCATAATACACTTGAAGAAAATGCTTTGGAAAAGTCGCAGACAGTCTACAAACTTACCGGTAGAGACTGTTTTAGTGAAGACACGGGACTGGAGATCGAAGCCTTAAATGGCGAACCCGGCGTTAAAAGTGCACGTTATGCCGGTGAAAACAGATCTTTTAAGGAAAATATTGAAAAAGTTTTAGCCAACCTGTCGTCATACACCAATAAGAAGGCAAGATTCAGAGCGGTAATCTCGCTGATAATTGATGGGAAAGAAACCCGGTTTGAAGGAATTTGTAATGGTAAGATCGTCAATACCCCAAGAGGGCTTGAAGGGTTCGGTTATGACCCGATCTTTATTCCCGAGAACAGCGATCGCACTTTTGCCGAAATGTCCATTGACGAAAAGAACCAATTTAACCATAGAACAAAAGCGGCTGCCAAATTGGTCGCATATTTGCAAACTATGAAGTCAAACTCCGGAATTTGAGCACATCAAGCAACCATAATATCAGCGAAAGCGACTTAATCCAGGGGTGTATAAATGGGGAGAGGCGAATGCAGGAAGAACTTTACAACAGGTTCAGTTCGAAAATGTATGCAGTTTGTCTCCGGTATGCAGGAAATGGTGAGGATGCGCAGGACATATTGCAGGATGGATTTGTAAAAATTTATAAAAACCTTAGCCGGTTTCGCGGTGAGGGCTCATTTGAAGGCTGGATCAGGAGGATCTTTGTAAATACTGCAATTGAACACTTGCGCCGGAGAACTTACCTGAAACCCCTGGCTGAAACGGAAGAAAACACCATCCCTTATAAAGAGAAAACGGCTCTTGACAGGTTGGGTGAAAAGGATATTTTGAACCTGATCCGGCAATTGTCGCCAGGATACCGGACAGTGTTTAATCTATATGTGGTAGAAGGCTATACACACAGAGAGATCGGCGATATTTTAGGCATTAGCGAGGGCACAAGTAAATCGCAACTGGCGAGAGCAAGAATGATATTGCAGGATATGGTGATCAATTTCCTGGATGAGAAAGACAGAAAACAGAAGGTAGAATGAACTCCGAAATACAAAAAAGACTGTATGAAATGGAAGTGACACCGCCCCCGGCGGTATGGCAAAAGCTTTCTGTACACATTGATGAGATCAATGAAGATAACCTCCTTGCCAAAAAAATGCTGAGCACCGAATTAAATCCACCTGCAGGTGTTTGGGAAAAAATAGATTCAACCATAAATTTTTTTGAAAAAAACCAGGCTACAAAAAGTGGCAGGGTTATTAATTTAAAAAGATTGGCGGTGGCTGCGGTATTTATTGGCTTAATCGCTACAGGTTGGATTTTATTCAGGAATTATAATAACAATTCAATTGGGCTTGCCGGCGTTGAAAAAACTCAGCAAAAACCTTCAACTGATACAAACGCTACCAGCAAAAAAGAAAATCCGGATTTTATTGACAGTCCAACTGATACCTCCGATTCAGAGATCGCCAGCAATCCCGCACCTGAAGAAAGAGCTAACACATCAGTCATTGATAATCCTCGAACGATAAGAACAAAAAAGGATCACATTTCACGGGATAGAAATAGTCTGGTTGCCCAACCCGCAATGGCTCAATATGCTTCTTTAAATGAGCCATTAAGAAAAAAATTTCAGGAACCGATCGATGATCTTTCATTGGTTACATCGGATCAGAACTACTTCACCATGGTAAATGCTAACGGGCGGCTGGTAAAGATCCCTGCTCAATTAGCTTCATTGGCGCCCCATCTCCAGGATAAACCTATATCTGAGGATTATTACGAAGTGTTATTTGGCGAAGGCACATACTGGAAAGAAACGCTGAATGAATGGAGAATGAAAGTTGTTTCTGCGCCGGTTTCAGCGGGTGACGCGTTTACGAGTTTTGTAGAATTGCTAAAAACGGTCCAGAACAAATAGTTTCATTACATTTATTGCAAAGAAGTAAAATGGCACGAATAAAAATTGAGTTGCCAGCTAAGTTTTGCTTTACTACCAGAATTCCTGTAAGAATCACGGATATTAATTTTGGCGGACATGTCGGGAATGACACCATTCTCTCTATTGTACATGAAACAAGAGCCCAATTCTTTAAACATTGCGGTTATGATGAATTGAATTTTGGTGGCGTTGGAACTATTATGAGTGATGTGGCAATAGAGTACAAAAATCAAACGTACTATGGGGATGAGATCATTTCTTCTATTGCAATTGGAGAAATAACAAAAGTTGCATTTGACCTTTTCTACAAACTTGAAAAAAAATCTTCAACCGGTGAGATGGTACCCGTTGCATTAGCCAAAACCTGGATGGTTTGTTATGACTACGATCAAAAAAAGCTGGCAACAATACCGGAAGAGGCAAAGAATAAGATCAAAGGTCTGTAGGCGCTTCGTCCTTATTCCATATTTCCCAGTTCACTTCTGCCTGTTCCACAAGCATATCATACCCGTTCTGGATAAATGCTCCATATTCCTCTCCTTTTTTCAAGAAAAGTGTTTTGGCGGGATTGTAAATAAGATCAAACAGAAAATGTTCGGACGTAAGGAACTCGTAAGGGATCGGTGGAGCTTCTACAATGTTTGGGAACATTCCTAAAGGCGTGGTATTCACTATCAGTTTGTATTTTGCAATGATTGCTTTGGTCAGTTGCTCATAAGAAAAACTGTCAGCGGATGGCTTACGGGACACATATTTGTATTTGATATCGAATTTATCAAATACATATTTCACCGCCTTTGCCGATCCGCCGGTCCCCAGGATAAGCGCATGCGATTGAAGAAATGGGTTCCAATTCTTTTTTAATGATTTTTCAAACCCGGCAATGTCAGTATTGTATCCGTAAAGTTTTCCATTCTGGATTTTGATGCAATTACAAGCCTTTATTTTTTTTACTACAGGTGAAGGCTGGTGAAGAAAAGAAATGACCTTTTCTTTATAAGGAATTGTCACATTCAATCCTTCCAGGCCAGGCTGCGCAAGTATCTTTTTCAGTTCATCAATGGACGCGATCGGGAAATTCTCGTAAACACAATCACGCCACCCTTCTTTTTCAAATTTTTCTGTGAAATATTTTTTTGAAAAAGAATGTGATAAAGGATATCCGATCAAACCAAACAATCGCATCAGGCTTCTTCTTTATTCAGGAATAAATGAAAAGTGTCACCACGAAGTCCAACCCGCATTGCTTCGAGAGGCAACATTTCCGTTGGCGCTATATTTCCAAGGTTTACATTACAACCGATCAGTTCAATAAAATACAGTTGCTGTGCTTTTTGCGGTGCTTCCCAAATGATCTTTTCAGCGGGTATTTGCGTCAATATTTCCTGCACCAATCCTTCTCTCACCTCTCCGCTACCCCGGTAAATACCAACATTACCAGCCTCTCTTGCTTCCGCAATAACATATGAGGCTCCTGCATTTAATTCAGCACGCATTAATTCGATCCATTTATACGGCGGGATGATATGCTCCGCGTCTTTACTACCCACTTCGCTTAACACAGTTCCATATTGAGTTAGTTTTTCTATATAGCCGCACTTCTCCGAATGAGGAATCGTGATCGAGCCATCACTAACCTCCATATAACTGATCCCGTACTTTTTGCAAACGGCTATATAATCCTCAAACTGATTTCTTATCAGGAATGCTTCAAACAAGGTGCCGCCAAAATACACAGGTATGTCATAGGATTGGTATACCTCGATCTTCTCTTTAAGATTCGGTGTCACGAAGGATGTACCGAAACCAAGCTTCACTATATCAACATGAGGATGAGAGACACTTAAAAAATTCTTTGCTTCATTTATACTAAGTCCTTTATCCATGACCATTGTCAATCCGAACGTCCGTGGCTTCTGATTGCGGTCAGGAATGTTATTTAAGTTGAAATTCATAGTTGATTATATTGACTAGCAATTCTGCGTTGGCCAGCTCTGTTGCAATGGCGGCAAAAATAGGAAAGAATGCCCAGAGTGTGTCAGCGCAAGGTTACCAGATACAAAAGATAAATCGTGTTAAATTGAGCGCTTTCTCTTGAATTTGGAGATCACATCCACCACATGATGATTTTGGAGAATAGCTGGATTTAGTTCAACAAACCTTTTTACCAGCTTTGGTGATTTCGACATTGCATTCTCTAATTGCAGAATGCCTTCTTTTGTTTTTCCAAGAGCAAAAAGTATAGCGCTTAAATAGTAAACAAATATCGGTTGTGCATTAAATATTTTGATCGCAGCAACAACTTGCTCTCTTGCTTCGTCATAATATTTGCCAAAATAAAGACATCTTACCAGCGCCTCCCATCCTCTTTTATTCCTCGGGCTTTGACTAACTACTGCAGAAAAATAATGAATAGCATCTTTATAAAATCCTTGCTGTATTTTGCATTCACCCATGAGTAAATTATACTCAGCCTGGTGCCGGTGGATTCTCAAAGCCGTTTCAAGCTGTTTTGCTGCACTTTCCCACTCGCCTTCGTTAAAGTAGGTACACGCTATTTTATAATAAAGCTTGCTATCGTCGGGAGAAATATGTGAAGCCTTTCGGTAATAAAATCTTGCTTGCCCGTTATTATGAAGCTTATCATAGCAATAGCCAAGCGCTTCGTAAATGAGTGCTTCTGGTTTGGTAAGCTCAAGTACCTTTTGTAAAACCTCGATCGCTTCTTTATACTTTTTTAACCGGATGTAGGCATCCCCCATATTCCGATAAGCATAGTCGAATTTTTCGTTTATTGCAACAGCATAATGATACGCATCAAGCGCCTTTTCGTACAATTTTATTCCCTGGTAAGCAGCCCCGAGATTAAACCATGCGAGATCATTATACGGGAAGTCATCGATGATCTTTTGATGAAGTTTAATACTTTCCTCATTTCTCCCCGTAAAGTCTGTCCAAAAACAAATCTTATAAAGGGCTTCTTCATTATTTGGATCGTCCTCAAGTATCAATTTTAAGCAATCAAATACTTTTTCAAACTCCTGGTAATCGTCATACACATCGGCAAGCTCAAACAACAGCGAAATTCTTTCTTCACCGGTAAACAGCGCCAGTGCCTGCTCAAGAATTTCAACCGCCTTTTCCTGCTTATCAAGCGCCAGGTATGCGTCTGTTTTTAAAATGTAAACATTGATGTCACCGCTATCTAGCAGGGCTGCATGATCCAGGAGATCCAGCGCTTCGCGATATTTATGGGTGGCAATCAGGAGATCCGCCCTCCTAATGACCATGGCTGAAGAAAAAGGGTATTGCTCAGCCCCTTTTTCGGCTGCCTCCAGGGCGCTTCCGATATCCTCCTTTTCATCAAAATAATCTATGATTTTTTCGAAAGACTCCTCGTCAATATAAGACTGACCCCGACCTTTTTTGAGATTGTCGTACCGCTTGAGGATTTCCTGCAATTCACTGTCGTTTTTCCGGAGTGGATTTTCTTTCATGGTTCGGAAGTTTAGTCAAGTTATGGATTTTTGAAAAAACCGGCAACTTTTAATAACTTTTTCCTGTTTTCTGCGTTAAACAAATGTAAAAATTGTGGATAGACGGTTTGTTTTATGAATATTTTTGTTTTTAAATTTGCTGAAGGATGAAGACCTACAAGACTATACTCAAAAAAATGCTGACGAGAAAGCTGACAACATTGTTTTTAGTTGGCTTGTCAGTTGCCGCATTTGCTACACTGGGTGATGGCAAATCAAAAAAGAAAAGTTCCTTATTGAATTCCAGACCCACTATTACTCCGGGCAAGTTTACTTTAAAATCGGGTTATCAATATCGCGGTAGCCAAATTATCAGTCAGAAAAAAGATCTTAATTCTTTTACGCGCAACTCACTTGTGACTTATCAAAAAGGTAATATGACTTACATATTACCCGTCAAGACAATTATTCCACAAAAAATTAAGCTGACTGTTGGCGTACCTCAACTGAATAAGAATTAATCATCATTGATTTTTTGCCGCCGCATTACTCTCTTCATAGGTCATCACTCTGAATCCTGATTTGGGAAGTTCAAATTTTGTTGCAGGGACGATACCAAAATTGATCTTTGAAACCGTATAGGTTACTTTCAAATTCCCGATCGTGGTTTCAAATTCCATTGCAAGGCCGGGCAGAGATTTATACGCATATTCAAATTCCCTGTTATTGGCAACCAGGTCCTTTGTAAAATAAACAGTGATGGAAGTCCCGTCTTTCATGGTGCCAATTGCCTTTTGGCATTTGTAATCAGCAATTGTTTTATACTCCTCTTCATACTTAAAAACAATTCCTTCATACTTCCTGTTCGCCTCTTTCCAGTTCTGAGGCGTCATCGTGATCATATATTTCTGCTCGCCATATTCTTTCAATACCGTAATGTTCCCGGTTTTTCCATCAACAATAGTTGACTCCACTCCCAATGAACTCACCCGTTCAAATCTTGTTTGATACCCTTTTAAATAAACAATACTGGTAGCACCGTTGAACATATCGGCAATAGATGGATTATCATTACCTGTCTGCACAACAATATCATAGGAAATAGTCCCTTCAGTGATCCTTTTCTGGGCATGTCCATTAACTACCCATAAAAGGCCTGCTATAGCAACAAACGATTTGATCTTTTTCATTGGTTTAAAAGTACTAAAAAGACGTGCCAAGTTAACCAAATAGTTGTACCGGTTTGTAAAGGCTTGTTAACAAATAAATTGATTTAACAAATCAACGCTTGCCTTTGGCTTGCATTTCTTTGAGTTTTTTTTGCTGCTCCTGCATTTGCTCAAAGCGCTCCTGCCATTTTGATTTTGCTTTTGGCTTTTTCCTGTTTTCTTCCATTTTTGCCAGGATCTTATCATGGTCGATGATATAATTCAATATCACAAACTGAAGAACCAGGGTAACGAGATTGGATACTGTATAGTACCAGGTGAGGGCAGCGGGCAAGCTGTTAAAAATAAACAACAGGAATATCGGGAAGATATACGGCATGTATTTTAATACCGGGTTACTTTGATCCGGTGTCATGCTCATACTGTAAATTGAAATAAGAAAGCTGGTGAGACATGCAGTGATTGTAAACAAACTAACATGATTACCATAGATTGAGCTTATTATAGGTATATCTCCAAACGTAACAATTGCATCATACGCAGACAGGTCCTTAGCCCACAAGAAGTTCTCTCCCCGTAAATCAACGTAGGAATTAAAGAAACTATACAATGCAAAGAAGATCGGGATCTGTAGCAATGCCGGGATACAACCACCTAATGGATTTACCCCCGCCTCCCTGAAAAGTTTCATCTGTTCCATGCTCATTGCCTGCTGATCAGTTCCAAATTTCGCTCTTAACTTTTCGATCTCCGGCCGAAGCACCTTCATCTTAGCACCACTCAGATAACTCGTATAAGTAAGCGGAGAGATCAATAACCTGATCACAAAGGTGAGCAACAGGATGGCAATGCCATAACTACCAACAAGATTGCTGAAAAAATCGAATACAGGCAAAACGATAAATTTGTTAATCGGCCTGACGAAAGCATAGATACCCTGGCCAAGATTCACCAGCTTTCCCATTTGTTTATCATAGGTTTTCAAAATGCGAAAATCACTTGGGCCATAATATACCGATAAAGGAATGGTGACATCTTCACCTTTTATCGCATGTTGCAAACCCGCTGTTGATTGCACTACAGTAATTGAATCATTCGGGGATGTCCAATTTATTATTCCACCGGAAAAATTATCCTTTGCTACTAATATTCCATTGAAAAAACGTTGACGCATCGCCACCCATTCAACGGGTTTATCGAACCTGACTTCATTACGACGACCAATAGTGAAGTAATCAAACTCATCATCCATCACATACCCCATTTGAGAATTCGTTCTTTCATATGACATGTCCTGTTCCTGCTTCATCGCCCTGTATTGCCATTGCAGGTTTAGTGTTTCATTGTCAAAAAAACTATTTGCTCTGGCCGCCCTGATATTGAAATCGATCATGTATTCATCTTTTTTTAAGATGAATTCATGAGTAATTGCCCGGCCCAGGCTATCACCCAGGGTGAAACTGATCCTTTGAGCCGAATCGGCTTTGCTTATGTTCGCTGTAGTAAAATAAAAATCCGTGATGTTGCTGGTTCCTTGTCCTGAATCGCCTTTTATTTTATAGTCGATCTTATCAAAAGGACTTGATGCCAGCTTTACCAGTTGCTGATCCTGGTTTTTGAATTTCTTAAGTTCAACCCATTTTATCTGTCCGCCTTTGTTGGTAAATCCAATTTTTACAAGATCGTTTTCAAGTGTATCAATTTTTTCAGTACCGGTTTTTGCTTTTTGGAATTGTCCGGCTGCAATAGGGGCCTGGACTTGCTCAGGACGATTTGTGGTGTCAATCTTTGGTTTTGATTGGTTAGCTTTTGCAATTGAATCCGCCTGCATCGCCTTATTTTTCCTTTCAATCTCATTGTTCTTCGCCAATCTTTGCTGCTCCTGGCTATTAAAATAAAAAAGGCCGAAAAACAGCAGTGCTAATAATACGAACCCTATGACGGTGTTGCGATCAAACTTCATGTACTCAAAAATTTGGAGTGGGCAAAGATAGGTGTTTCAATCTGCAGTCGGCAGTCAGCCGGCAACCGGCAGTCCCGAGTCGGGAAGCGCGAATCTGTTTACAGGTATTTTTCTGGGTTCTTAATGATATTCCAAATCAATCGCCCAACTTCATCCTGCTGATCATTTGTTAATTCCAGGTATTCGAAGTCACAATTATACCTGCAGGAAAATGAAAGATCCAACCATACATCTGTCCTGGTGTTTCCGGCGTCGGAGTCTGATAGCTTACTTGGAAAATGCGCGGATATTTTCTTTTTCTGAACGCTTCGGCAATGTGTGTGCACGCTGCGTTAAATGACAGCTGCGGACTGCCGGTTGCCGGCCTGGGGACTGTCGGCTGCAGACTGCTGACCGATCAAATGACTACATCTTTCAACTGCAGATTCTTCACCACTGGCCTGTTTTCCGCATACTCTTTTGCTGCAGCAACAAAGTGAACAAACAATGGTTGGGGGTTTTCTACTGTACTCTTTAATTCAGGATGGTATTGAACACCGATAAAAAATGGATGGGAAGGAATTTCCATGATCTCAACCAGGCCGGTCTGGGGGTTACGCCCGCTTGCGATCATACCACTGTTTTCAAATTGAGCGAGGTATTTATTATTGAATTCGTATCGATGACGATGTCTTTCGCCAACATGTAACTTACCATATATCTTATGTGCCAATGTTTCTTCTTTAATTTCACAGGCATAGGTGCCCAGCCTCATGGTACCACCCTTCATCGTTACTTTTTTCTGTTCTTCCATCATATCGATCACAGGTTCGCTGCAAGTTGGATCCATTTCAGTGGAATGTGCATTCCTGATTCCCAAAACATTTCTTGCAAATTCAATGACTGCCATTTGCATTCCCAGGCAGATCCCAAAGAATGGTAATCCTTTTTCCCTTGCATATTTTACCGCAGTGATCTTGCCCTCAATCCCACGGTGGCCAAACCCCGGGGCGACCAACAATCCATCAAGACCTGCTAGTTTTTCCGGAACATTGTCCTGGGTAATGAATTCTGAATGGATGTATTGAACCTGTACTTTACACTCGTTAATTGCACCTGCATGTACAAATGACTCAAGGATTGATTTATACGCGTCCTGCAATTCAACATATTTGCCGATCAACCCAATCGTAACCTTTGATTTGGGATTTTTTAATTTGTTCAAAAACTCTTTCCACTTTCCGAGTTCAGGCTCCCTGTAATTCTCTATGGCCAGTTTCTTCAGCACGATCTCATCGAGCTTTTCATTCATCATGATCAATGGCACTTCATAAATTGTACTGGCATCCCTTGCTTCAATTACCGCTTCCGGCTTAACATTGCAAAACAGTGCGATCTTCCTTTTTATGTCGTTTGTTATCGGCTCTTCGGTGCGACAAACAATTACATCCGGAAATACTCCTTCCTGGCTCAATAACTTTACTGAATGTTGCGTGGGCTTTGTTTTTAATTCCTGTGCAGCCCTTAAATAAGGTATCAATGTTAGATGAACCACCAGCAGATCCTCTTCAGGCAATTCCCACTGCATTTGACGAACAGCTTCTATATAGGGTAAAGATTCAATATCACCCACTGTTCCGCCGATCTCAGTTATCACGATATCCCATTCACCACTTTCCCCCAATAATTTCATCCGGCGTTTTATCTCGTCCGTAATATGTGGGATCACCTGTACCGTTTTACCCAAATATGCTCCCTCTCTCTCTTTATTAATTACGGTTTGATAAATCCGACCAGTTGTGACATTATTGGATTGAGACGTATAAATATTCAAAAATCGTTCATAGTGTCCAAGGTCAAGATCGGTTTCGGCGCCGTCTTCAGTAACATAACATTCGCCATGTTCATACGGATTCAAAGTTCCCGGGTCAACATTAATATAGGGATCGAATTTCTGAATGGTGACACGCAACCCTCTTGCCTGCAAGAGCTTTGCAAGCGAAGCAGAAATAATTCCCTTCCCTAACGATGAAGTAACTCCTCCCGTAACGAATACATACTTGGACATAACTTAAGTTCCTTTTTTAAAAAATATTATTTGCCAGATCCCGACTCAGTCGGGATACTGCGCCAATTCTATTAAACAATAAATTTTCTGTGAGATCAGTCAGCCACTACATTTTGACCAAGCGGAAGGAAATATATCCGGGAGGTCATGCAAAACTAAGCGGATTTTCCGTTATTGAAAAACCCAAACCTCAGGATTGTGGAAAAAAACCAAAACTATTATTTCATATCAAGCAAACCCGCTTTCATCGCAGCTTTCATTTTCTTTTTTACACAGGCACTGCCCAAAAAATGCAAACTTTTTAAAGGGAGTGCGGATCTTTCCTGGCTCATTTATTCAGGATCAAACAGCTTGAACTGGATTTTTACCAATTAAAAGCGGTGCAATCCGTGGCGGGTGTTGGTGCCCGTTGTGGCGATTGGGAACCTGCTTGTGCCGCAGCGACAGCTGGCATCAGTTTTTATTTGGAAGACGTTGATACAACAAAATGTAATTGAGCGCATACAGATTTTGCCTGGAATTATTGCGCAAAACTCCGGGGTAAACCGATGTCGTGCATCTATGAACTTGTACCTGGGGATGTGAGATCAACATCACTTCCTGAAAACACATTTGACAAACTCATTATTATTAACAGCTTTCATGAGTTTACTTATCAGACTGAAATGCCTGCAGACGTTAAAAAGAAATTAAAAACCGGTGGGAACCTTTACGTTGATGAAGCATTATCAAAGAGGCCCCGGGGCAAATTACATGGCTTTTGTGATCTAACAATGTTGAATAATGAAGAAATGATTGCCTTCTTTGCAGAAAATGGATTCGAATATATAAATAGACTGGAATTTAACTATTGTCAAAAAATTCCTGTGCGAAAGGTCTTTACTTTCAGAATTGCCCGGTGCTTAAAAGCAATCAATCTATCCGGATTCAACCTTTCTTTTCTTATATTTATTACTTCATCAATTAATAAATATGAGAAAGTCATTTTTTGTTTTGCTCCTTAGCCTGATTGGATTCAATCTATTTTCACAAAAAACACATATCTGGTGCGGTACTTTAATAGATGGCGTTTCAAACGAACCAAAGAAGAACATGACCATCGTAGTGGAGAAAAATAAAATTATTGCAATTGAAAATGGTTTTAGCAAGGCTGGCACAAATGATAAAACGATCGATCTTAAAACCAAAACGGTCACGCCCGGCTGGATTGACTGTCATGTTCACCTGGAAGGTGAAACCAGCCCGACTGCATATTTAGATCGCTTCACATTGAATCCATCTGACCTGGCTTTTAACTCGGTTCCGCTTGCAGAAAAAACATTGATGGCTGGTTTCACCACGGTAAGAGATCTTGGTGGTAGCGGTGTAAATATTTCTTTGCGCAATGCGATCAACAAAGGACAGGTAAAGGGTCCAAGAATTCTTACATCAGGTAAATCAATTGGTACAACCGGTGGTCACGCTGATCCAACAAATGGCTATCGAAAAGACCTGATGGGAGATCCCGGACCTGACGTGGGTGTGGTAAATAGCGAAGAAGATGGAAAGAAGGCGGTAAGACAGCGCTACAAAGATGGTTCTGATCTTATAAAAATAACGGCTACCGGTGGCGTGTTGAGCATGGCTAAGAGCGGGCAGAATCCGCAATTCACAGAAGCCGAAATAAAAGCGATCGTTGAGACTGCACAAGATTATGGGTTTACTGTAGCGGCTCATGCACACGGGGCTGAAGGAATGAAAAGAGCGATTCGTGCAGGGGTAAATTCAATTGAACATGGTACATTGATGGATGATGAAACAATTGAACTCTTTAAGAAATACGGAACATGGTATGTGCCCACGATCACAGCCGGTGAATCTGTTGCCGATTCGGCAAAGAAAGCTGGCTACTATCCCGAAATAGTTGCTGCAAAAGCAAGAGTGATCGGCGCACAAATAAAATTCACTTTTGCAAAAGCATACAAGGCAGGAGTAAAAATTGCATTCGGAACAGATGCGGGAGTTTTTAAACATGGACAAAACTGGAGAGAATTTGTTTATATGATCGATTCCGGTATGCCGGCAATGGAAGCAATAAAAGCAGCCACTTTAAGCGCTGCTGAACTCTTAGGGCTGAAAGATCAAATAGGCAGTATTGAAGTGGGTAAACTTGCCGACATAGTAGCCGTTGATGGAGATCCTTTAAAAGACTCACAGGTTTTTGCAAAAATAGTTTTTGTGATGAAAGATGGTCTTGTGTATAAACAGCAAGCTTCTGGATTTTAAATATTTAATAAGAACGTTTCGCCAACGATGTATTACTGGTATATTAATTGTTTTATATCAAAAAAATACATACTATGACACTAGCAGGATCTTTAATAAAATCAGGGCTAACAGTAGCTGGGGCGGGCATCTTTCTATTTATTAGAAAACTTTTTAAGAAAAAAAAGAAAACAAAAACAACAACAGCAAAAGCTGTGAAATCCAAACAATCGAAGGCAGTTAAAAAAAGAGTGGCCAAACCGCGTCAGAAGAAAACGGCAATACCGACAATGATGGTATAATAAAGAGATTTGAGTGGAAGAATTACTGCAAGATCTTACGTTTCAATGATACGCTGCGCAGACTGGCACAATATCTTAATTGTGAGTCAGAAGTTGGTAAACATAAAAAAGAAGCAGTCTTTTAACTGCTTCTTTTTTATGACAATTATATTACGGTGCCGGAACTATTTTATACACTTTACCAGTTGTTCCCGATGGTCCCAGGACAGTAGATGTAGTTACATATATTTCTCCATTCAGATCTTGTCCAAAACCTTTTACGAATGCTCCCAGATGATCAGGAAAACTTACCAGTGATAGTTTTTCGAAAGGCCAGAGACCAGGTCCTGAGGGTTTCGCCACAAAGATCTCGCCTTGCGGTCCAGCAAATGATCTTGAGAAACTCCCAAATAGATAGTCGCCTTTCAAGCCATGCAGATCTTTTCCACGATATACATGGCCACCAATAACAGTAAGAGATTTGACGCTTCCGGGCGCAGGGTTGGCGGCATTCATCATTTCAATAACGGGGTCAATAAGGCGATTACCAAAGTTATCTACAGTCGGGCAATCGGCGGGTATTGTTGAAGGAGCTTCAGCATCGAAACAATGCGTCCCTTCCTTTACGTTCCAGCCATAGTTACCGCCCTTTTCTACCACGCTTACTTCCTCCCATAAAACCTGTCCGGCATCACCTACAAATAACCTTTTTGAACCACCCATATCAAATGACATCCTGTATGGATTTCTGAAACCGTATGCATAGATCTCATCAAAGCCTGTCTTTCCTACAAAAGGATTATCGGCAGGAACACCGTAAGGCATTGCTCCATCCATGTCAAGACGCAAGATGCTTCCCCATAAATTCTGCTCAACATCCTGCCCGTTTCCACCTCCATTGGCAGCATACCAATCTTCCACATGACCCGGTGCCAAATCGTTAGCTGCACCGCCATCGCCGATTGATATGTACAGGTACCCATCCCCGCCAAAGATTAAGGAACCTCCGTTATGATTCCCCTGCGGATCATCTATTTCAAGAAATGTCCGTTCAGAACTCATGTCAACAACATTCGGATTGGAAGAGACGCTGAATTCAGAGAACCTTGCCAGGTTATTCCATGTCGTTGTTGGCGTTGGCCCTCCTGCTCTTGGCGGAGCATTGTAATAAATAAAAAGCCTTCCATTACTTGCGTATTCCGGATGAAAAGCAACACCCAGCAAACCCCTTTCATCAAAACCAGGATTCAACGGTTGCATCCGGCTTGTAAGGTCAATAAATGGAGTGGCTAGTTTATTACCGTTGGCATCAAGTATCCATAGCTTCCCGATTTGGTCAATGACGACCAAACGACCCGTGTTATCAGGTATCGGTACCATTCCGATCGGTGAAACAAATCCGTCAGCAACCAGATCCAGATCCACATTTTTCATTTTAGCCATCGCCGCCACAGTGGCTATCTCTTCTTCTGCAGAGGGAATCACATCTTTTTTACATCCAAGGAAAGATAAACAGCTGGTGATGAAAATGGTTACAGCAAAAAATAAAATTCTTCGGCCTGGCAGAGCCTGTCTGTTTTTTTTCATAATGATTACAGTTTAATCAGTTAAACAATAGCCCCTGGTGGAAGCTGCTTAACAGGCAAATGATTGCTTGAAACAAATATGTAATTGTCTGACCCGAAGGGAGGGCATTAAAAAAATTCTTCCGGGCGGAAGTAATTAAGTCATCGTTTTTTTTAACCAATAGGTTGCCTTGGCTTTTATTGTGGAAAACCGTGGCAGTCGCCAGTCCGCAGTCTACACAATGTAACGTAAACGTTTAGAAATTGTTAGTTGTAAACCTGCAGACTGATGATTGCAGACTGATGACTGCCGATTGTGAATTGAACTTAATCCTTTGCGATCTTATTATAACTGGCAACAACACCCCGGATAAGAGAAGAACTAAAACCCTGGTGTTCCATTTCGTTTAGTCCGGCAATTGTGCAACCTTTTGGAGTGGTTACTTTGTCGATCTCTGTTTCAGGATGATTTCCTTTTTCAAGAAGTAACTGTGCAGCGCCTTTGACGGTTTGGGCCGCGATCAATGTAGCGGTGGCGGCATCAAATCCAATTTCAATTCCGCCCTGGATATTTGCACGGATGTAACGCATCGCATAAGCAGTACCACATGCCCCAAGTACCGTAGCAGCATCCATCAATTTTTCGTCGATCATTACCGTTCTTCCCAATTGATCGAATAATTGCCTGATGAAACTTATTTGTGCTGCCGACGCCCCGGCGTGTGCAAGACATGTCATGCTTTGCTGGATGGCAATAGCGGTATTTGGCATCGCACGGATCACGGGCACAGGTTTTCCAATGGCCTTTTGTATTTGCTCTATCCATACACCGGTGATCACGGAGACAATAACATGTTTCTTTGGATCAAGGGAAGTTTTTATTTCATTGATAATGTCGTCAAAATTGTATGGCTTTACTGCAAGAATGATTATCTCGGCAGCCTTTACTGCTTTCTTATTATCACTATGCACCAATGACCCTTGCTCTGCAAACCGACTCAATATCGCCGGGTTTCTTCTTGTGATAGAAATTTCAACAGGGCGACTAAACTCACTTTGAATTAAGCCTTCTGCAATGGCAGCTCCCAGGTTTCCTCCACCAATGATCGCAATTCTTTTTGACATATAAATTCATTTAATAAAAATGCCACAGCCAATCTTATTGCTGTGGCAAACAACTTCACAAATATCCGGAATATTCGATGGGTATAAAAATTTGATTTAAGATGAATATCCGAAAGTTCGCTTTTAGGCAGTTCTGAGGTCTTAGTAATATTTATGATTAAGAAGAAAATTCTTTACATAAGTCTCTACACCTTCTTCCAGTGAATAAAAATCTTCGCGGTATCCCGCATTCCGGATCTTATTCATATCAGCCTCAGTAAAATATTGGTATTTATCACGAATATCAAGCGGGGTATCGATGTATTCAATTACAGGTTCTTTTCCAAGACTTCTGAAGATCGCAGCAACCAGGTCTTTAAATGTTCTTGCCTTACCTGTTCCTAAATTGTATAAACCGGAAGCGGGCCTGTTATCCATTAACCAAAAGCAGATATCAACAACATCTTTTACATAGACAAAATCACGAAGCTGTTCGCCATCATTATATGCCGGTTTATGCGACCTGAACAATTTTACTTTACCAGTCGATTTAACCTGATTAAATGAATGAAAGATCACACTCGCCATTCTTCCTTTATGATACTCATTTGGACCATAAACATTGAAGAATTTCAACCCATACCAATTTGGCGGCTCGGATTTCTGACTTCCGTCCCGATGGCTATCAGTATTCCGACTTCTCTCTAACGCCCATTTATCGAATTCATTTTTGGATTTACCATAAGGATTCAGTGGATCTAATTTAAAGGGAAGTTCATGATCATCCTTATAACCCAACTCACCAGCACCATATGTAGCTGCCGATGATGCATACACCAACGGGATATTTTTCCCGCAACAATAGTTCCAGATATTTTTGGAATAGTTGACATTTAATTTTTCCAATACTGAATAATCAAACTCGGTTGTGTCTGTTCTTGCGCCCAAATGAAAAACAAAATCGATCTTCATTGGATGGCCTTTCAGCCATTCAAATAATTCATCCCGTTCAACCCTTGCAATTATTTTTTTGTCTTCGTAATTGTGCTTCTTGTCCTCCTCTTCAAATTTGTCGACAATGATAATGTTATGAAAACCCTTCCTGTTCAAATAACCTACCATACAGCTTCCGATAAAGCCAGCGGCACCTGTAACCAATATGACTGAGTTACGATCCATTCTTATGTATAGGTTAATACTGAGGTTCAGCAGGTCGTTCTTGTCTTGACCTTAACTTTAATCTCAGCTTCATGTACCGTTTGATTAAATTGAACTTAATGCTGAACCGGCTTCTTCTTTTGACAGATAATTCTCAATCGCAGAATCATACTCTTCTTTCCACCAATCGATCGTTCCCCAGAAATCACCATTGACTAACATCTCCCCACTGGTAACCAAACCGATTCTTTCATGAGGAAAATCCCCGAGTGCGTTTTCAAATTTTTCGATCAGGTCAGCTTTTACGCTTACTACTACCCTGCTCTGTCCTTCACCAAATAAATAAGCATCTTCACGAATATTATCTTTGGTTTCAACCGTAAAGCCAATTTCACGATTAAAGCCGCTCTCACATAACGTTATAAATAACCCCCCTTCACTTATATCATGCGCAGATTGAATTAATTTCTTTTTGATAAGCTCAGCGATCTTTTGTTGCAATGAATATTCGTCATCCAATTCGAAATAAGGAGCAGGAGAAAATTCCACGTTTCGTATTTTGGAAAGGTATTGAGACGAGTTAATATCGTTGTTTGATTTCCCTAACAAATAAATCACGTCACCTTCTTCTTTAAAGTCCAGGGTCATTTTATCATGTATGTCTTCCAATAAACCAACCATACCAATCGTTGGGGTTGGATAAACCGGTCCATCGGGGTTTTGATTATAAAAACTTACGTTGCCACCGGTAACAGGCGTATCAAATTTTCTGCAGGCATCACCCATTCCTTTTATTACCTGAACAAACTGATAATACACTTCAGGATCATAAGGATTTCCGAAATTCAAACAGTTGGTAACACCCAATGGCTGACCGCCACTGCAGACAATATTCCTTGCTGCTTCACTCACTGCGATCATCGCTCCTTTATACGGATCGGCGAATACATAACGGCTATTGCAATCTGTAGTAACTGCAATGCCTTTTTTTGAGCCTTTTACCCAAACCACCGGAGCATCTGAGGGTGCATTCGTCGTTGCGTTCACGGTTCCCACCATGCTGTCATATTGATTGAAGATCCATCGCTTTGATGCGATAGTCGGAAGCCTGATCAATTTTTCTGCCACCTCCTTCAAATCTGCCGGAACAGCTATTGACCCGACATTGAACTTTCTGATTTCTTCAAAATATCGCGGTTCCCGATATTCTCTTTCATACTGTGGAGCTCCGCCGCCTAATACAAGTTCATGCGCGGGGATGGAAGCCTCCAATTCATTGTTCATGTAAAAATTAAGAATGCCATCATCCGTTACTTCCCCAATAACGGAGCAAGGCAGGTCCCATTTCTCAAAGATCTTAATGATGGCTTGTTCTTTTCCTTTTTGTGCAACCAACAACATTCTTTCCTGGCTTTCACTCAATAGCAATTCCCAGGCCTTCATGTTCTTTTGACGCGTCGGCACTTTATCAAGATCGATCCTCATTCCAACTTCACCTTTTGCACTCATTTCGGAAGTTGAACAAATTATTCCGGCTGCACCCATATCCTGCATTCCTACAATGGCGCCGGTTTGAATCACTTCCAAACATGCTTCCAATAATTTCTTTTCCTGGAACGGATCACCAACCTGTACTGCTGGCAGATCCTGTGCACTTTCTTCCGTTATATCTGCTGAGGCAAATGAAGCACCTCCGATTCCATCTTTACCTGTTGCACTTCCCACGAACATAACGGGATTTCCTTTTCCTTTTGCCGTTGCTGAGACCGTTTCACCGGCTTTTACGATGCCGACGCTCATTGCATTTACCAGTGGATTGGTATGATAACATTCGTCAAAATAAATTTCACCGCCCACGGTTGGCACACCAAAACAATTTCCATAATGACCAATACCATGCACAACCCCGGAAAGCAAATGCTGCGTCTTATCTTCTTCTAAATTTCCAAAGCGCAATGAGTTCAATGCAGCAATTGGTCTTGCACCCATTGTGAAAATATCCCGGTGAATACCGCCCACCCCGGTGGCTGCCCCCTGAAATGGTTCAATTGCAGATGGATGATTATGCGATTCAATTTTAAAGACTATACCCAATCCGTCACCGATATCCATGAGTCCCGCATTTTCTTCACCCGCCTTTACCAACATTCGTCCACCTTCCCGGGGAAGCTTTTTTAGCCACTTGATTGAATTTTTATAGCTGCAATGCTCACTCCACATGCCACTAAAAGCACAGAGTTCATTGAAGTTTGGCGTACGTCCAAGTTTTTGTCTGATGAGTTCAAATTCTTCAGCTGAAAGGCGAAGCTGTTCCGCCGTATTAACGGTTACTTCCATAATTTTTAAAGAAAGCGCAAAGCTAATGAAATGAGGTCAGAAGTCTGAAGTCGGAAATATGATGTTTATTAACTTTTGGTTTCATATTCTTCCGACTTCCGACCTCATACTTCATACCTCCGACTTCAGATTTTATAACTATTTTGCGCAGATAAACCTGACTGATTGTATTACCTTTTATTCGCGGGATACCTTTGCTTATTTGCCTGGCTGGTCACAGTTCCCGGTTTTTTCAGAAAATCAGGACTAAGTAATGCACAACTGATCATCCTTTTTCTATTAAAAGTATTAGCCGGCATTTTTTATGGCTGGGTGGGAAATTATTACGGACAGTTTGCATATATGTATGATACATGGGCATATCATGAAGTGAGCCTGGTTGAATACGACCTTCTTTTTCAGAATCCATCTGAATATTTCTTAAATCTTTTTCACAGCGGTTATGAAAATAAATTCGGTAACTTTTTCGCTTCGGAGAATTCATGGTGGAATGACCTGAAGAGTAATATGTTTATCAAGTTCCTATCGCTGATAAATGTATTGAGTTTTGGCAATTATTATGTGAACGTGATCTTTTATTCGTTTATCACACTTACTGGCCCGGTTGCCCTGTATCGTGTTTTCAGCGAAGTATTTCCTGGTAAAAAAGTCCAGGTCTTGCTGGCAACCTTTCTGATTCCCTCGTTTATGTATTGGACCAGCGGGATACACAAGGATGGGTTAGTCGTGATGGCTATCAGCTTTGTCATTTACCATGTATATTTTTCTTTGAAAGAAAACCGATTCAGGTTTTACAGGGTCTTTCCATTACTGATCGCCTTTATCATTATTCTATCGTTCCGGAATTTTTTACTGGTAATCCTGATTCCTGCCTTGCTGGCATGGATACTCTCTTATAAATTTCCAAAGCGGGTACCGGTAATATTCCTCTCAGTTTATTTTATCAGTGGTTTGTTATTTTTTACTCTCCGATATCTTTCACCGGCTTTCAACTTCCCGCAGGCAGTTGTTGATAAACAAAAAGCTTTTAAAAAGTTGCAGGGAAATTCAGGTTTCGATTTTCCTGAATTAAAACCCACTGTAGGAAGTTTTGTGATCAATACACCAAGGGCGTTGAGCTCAACTACACTCCGACCCCATCCGGGTGACGTTAAACATATTCTTTCTATGGCTGCCGCTTCGGAAACTGCATTTCTTTTGTTACTCTTCCTGTTGTTTCTTTTCTGGCGAACGAACGGGACAAAATCCACTTCCTTTATCTGGTTCTGTATATTCTTTTCTTTTTCATTGTTATTACTGATCGGGTTTACGGTCAATTTTCTTGGTGCGATAGTACGTTATCGGAGTATTATCCTTCCATTACTCCTGGTTCCGGTGATCAGCCTGATCGATTGGGAAAGGATATACTCTATCCTGTTCAATAACATTAGAAATAATCATAATGTTTCGAATTTTAGGTCTTAGCCATCTAAATTTGAGTTTTATCCAGATTTTCGGTCAAAATTTTCCACATTTTCATTCAAAATACTTCGGGACTCCAAAAAAGATTGGATAATTTCTTGAATATCCTTTTTTTTGCAATTGAACTACATTTTAAAATTTAAAAGCATTTGTTATGGTCCCTTCAAAACTTGAATACATCTGGCTGGATGGTTACAAGCCGATTCAAAGCCTGAGAAGCAAAACAAAAATTGAAAGAAATTTCAGTGGAAAATTGGAAGATTGCCCGGTTTGGGCTTTTGACGGTTCATCAACCGAACAAGCGCCGGGTGGCTCTTCTGATTGTTTGCTGAAACCCGTATTCATCGTGAAAGACCCTCAAAGAAAAAATGCTTTCCTCGTAATGTGTGAAGTATTAAGCCCGGATGGCACTGCGCATGAATCGAACGGAAGGGCTACCATTGAGGATGATGATAATGATTTCTGGTTTGGTTTTGAGCAGGAATATTTCTTGTGGAATCCTGAAACAAACAAACCTATTGGTTTTCCGGAAGGCGGCTTCCCGGGTCCGCAAGGTCCGTACTATTGCTCGGTAGGTGCGACAAATGCTTATGGTCGTGCAATGGTTGAAGAACATCTTGATGCCTGTCTTGAAGCAGGCTTGAATGTAGAAGGTATCAACGCTGAAGTAGCAACTGGTCAATGGGAATTCCAGATATTTGCTAAAGGCGCCAAAGCAGCCGGTGACCAGGTTTGGATTGCACGTTACCTCCTGGAAAGAATTGGTGAGAAATATGGAATCTCCATCAACTGGCATTGCAAACCTCTTGGTAACCTGGATTGGAATGGCAGTGGCATGCACGCCAACTTCTCAAATTCATTGCTGAGAACATGTGGCAGCAAAGATGTTTATGAGCAGATCTGTGAAGGTTTCAGACCATTTGTAACCGAACATATTGAAGTATATGGACCAGACAATCATCTTCGCCTGACCGGCAAACACGAAACTGCGGCAATTACAGACTTTAAATACGGTGTCTCTGATCGTGGTGCTTCTATCCGGATCCCGATCGGTACTGTGGAAAGAGGTTGGAAAGGTTGGCTGGAAGATCGCCGGCCAAATAGTGCAGCCGATCCTTATAAAGTAGCTGCCAGGATCATTAAGACTGTCAAAATCGCCGAGGCAAGCATGGTACAGGCTGAAAAGAAGGTAGCATAAGTTATTCGTCGTTACAAAATTTTATACACCAAATTTTAAGGTAAGCTTTTGTACACAGCTTACCTTTTATATTTGACACCCATTTAAAAAAGCATAAACAAATAATCATGTCATTACGATTTAATGCCATCAACAATCTGTCTGCTACGCAGGATGTAAGCGTTGATAATGCAAGTCGCATCACTGCCATTTTTGGCGAAAATGTCTTTAATGTAAAAACAGCCCGTGAATTTCTGAGCGATGAAGCATATAAAAGCCTTATTGGTTCTATAAAAGCAGGCCAGAAAATTGACCGTGCAATGGCGAATCAAATTGCAAGCGGTATCCGTTCATGGGCCGAAGCAAAAGGTGTTACCCACTTTACTCACTGGTTTCAACCATTGACCGGGACAACCGCAGAAAAGCATGATTCATTCTTTACGATTAAAAGTGATGGCACGCCAATAGAACAATTCGAAGGAGATGCCTTGATACAACAGGAGCCTGATGCTTCATCATTTCCAAGTGGTGGTTTGCGCGCAACTTTTGAGGCCAGGGGCTATACGGCCTGGGATCCTTCGTCGCCGGCATTTATTATGGAAATAGGTCATGGAAAAACGCTTTGCATTCCAACAATATTTGTTTCTTATACCGGCGAATCACTTGACTACAAAGCCCCGCTATTAAAAGCTCTTGAAGCACTGAACAAAGCAGCTGTTGATGTTTGCAACTATTTTGACAGGAATGTAACCCGTGTGACCGCGACATTAGGATGGGAACAAGAATATTTTGTTATCGATGAAGGTTTGTATAATGCAAGACCTGACCTGGTAATGTGTGGAAGAACGGTTTATGGTCATAGTTCCGCAAAAGGCCAGCAATTGGAAGATCACTATTTCGGGTCAATTCCTGAAAGGATATATGCATTTATGCGTGACTTTGAAAATGAAGGATATAAACTCGGGATTCCACTTCGTACAAGACATAATGAAGTTGCGCCTGCACAATTTGAATGTGCCCCGATCTTCGAGGAAGTTAGTGTGGGTGTTGATCACAACTCCCTTTTAATGGATGTTATGGATCGTGTTGCCCGTCGTCATAAGTTGAGAGTACTGCTTCATGAAAAACCATTTGCCGGGATCAATGGTAGCGGTAAACACAACAACTGGAGTATGGCAACAGATACAGGTGTAAATCTTTTGGCTCCGGGTAAAACGCCAAAAACAAACCTGATGTTCCTTACATTCTTTGTAAACACGATCAAGGCGGTTCATGATTATGCAGATATTTTAAGAGCGTCTATTGCATCAGCACCAAATGATCATCGTCTTGGTGCAAATGAAGCCCCACCAGCTATTATTTCTGTTTTTGTTGGTGAATATTTGACAAAAGTGCTGAGAGATTTTAAGGAAAGAGTCACTGCAAAAATGGATGAGACAGATGAAAGCATGCTCAAGATCGATATTCATAAAAGCATTCCTGAACTCTTACTGGACAATACTGATCGTAACCGGACCTCTCCATTCGCCTTTACGGGAAATAAATTCGAATTCCGTGCGGTGGGCTCCTCTGCCAATTGTGCTAATGCAATGACTGTGCTGAATACAATCATGGCAGCAACCCTGAGAAAATTCAAATCAGAAGTCGATGGCCTGGTCGAGAAAGGTGAAAAGAAAGAGATCGCCATCATGCATGTGATCCGGGAATATATTGTAGCGGCTGAAAAAATTCAATTCGAAGGAAACAACTATAGCGAGGAATGGGAAAAAGAAGCAGAGAAACGAGGTTTGGCCAATGTAAAAACCACTCCACTTGCGCTGGATGCAATGGTAACAGATAAGGCAAAAAAGCTCTTCGAGAATAACAATGTCTATACCCACCAGGAACTGGAGGCAAGACATGAGATCGAACTGGAAAAGTATATTAAGAAAGTACAGATCGAAAGTCGCATCATGGGTGAGCTGGCAACAAGTCATATCTTACCCGCAGCGATCCGGTACCAGAATTTATTGGCAAATAATATCAAGGGATTAAAAGAATCCGGGTTAAATGAATCAGCATTCGCCAATCAAAAACAGATCCTGGAAAAAATATCGGAGCATATCAGCTCTACAAGTGATCTTGTTGAGAAAATGATCGAAGCCAGGAAAGTTTGCAATAACATCACGGATACAAGAAAAAAAGCGCTTGCGTATCAAAGCCAGGTAAAAGACGCATTCTTTGACCAGGTACGTTATCATGTTGATAAACTTGAATTGCTGGTTGATGATCGTGAATGGTATTTACCGAAGTACAGGGAATTGTTGTTTTTAAGATAGACTGAATAGTTCAAAGTCAATAGTCGATAGTAAATAGTCAGGATCCTCCGATCGGTTCGGGGGATTTTTTATTAATACAACATGGTAACTTTATTACCTGATCGCGCCTTTAATATGATAAATAACAACCTTATTCTTCTAATTTTTGCCTGTTTTATTATCGTTTCCTGCCGTACTCCGAGATATGTTTATTCACCTGCGCCGCCAAACAATCCGTATTTCAGAGAAAAAGGAGAGTCGAAGCTTGCCGGTTACTATTCAACCGGAGGCGACGCTAATCAATTAACCAGTGAATACAATGACGGCCTGGACATACAGGCAGGTTATGCGCTCAGTGACCATTGGGCCGCGACCGCTGATTATTTTAAAAGGGATGAAAAAGACGTAACCAACATGGTAACCCAGGGGCTGTTTGACAGCTCCGCAATCAGGTATGACCGCAATCTTCTAAGTTTTGGAGTTGGATACCTTTTTCCAATAACAGAAAAGAAAACAATTCTGTACAGTGTATTTGCCGGCGGCGGTTTTGGGAAGCTAGCTTTTACAGACAATGGATTCGATAACAATGTTACTTACTCCCGATACTATAAAACTGAGCTGACCAAATGGTATCTTCAATCAGCAATAAATTTTTACGCGGGGAAATACTTCAGGACTGCTTTAGTAGGTAAACTTTCATGGGTGCATTATGCGAATCCGGTAACTTCTTATACTGCAGATGAATTAGAATACCTTGATCTCAATATACTTCCCGGGAAAACTTTGCTCTTTATCGAACCTGCATGGAATCTTCAGGTTACTTTCAAAAACCTGGAATGGGTTTATCTTGATGGCGGCTTTACATTTTGCAGCGATCCATTTGGAAATTCAACGAATCTTGTAGCAAGAAATCTTAATGCCTCGATCGGTATTAGCCTTGATTTATCAAAAATGGAAAGGAAAAATTAATAGAAATCAATTAGCATGAATAACAAAGAACCAAAAGAAATCGCACTACTTTTTTCAGCAGGAAAGTTTGATGAAGTTGAAAACTACTTATCAGAAGATATTGTATGGAATATTTATGAAGAGAAAAAAGTTATTTCGGGGAAAAAACCCGTTATGGAATTCACACGAAAAGTCGGGGACTATTTTAAGTCGATCACTACAAAATTTGAAACATTCGGGATTTTAGAAGATGGCGATAAGGTAGCTATTTATGGCCGCGCAGAATTCATCCGCGGATCAAAAACTGTAAACATCGTTTACTCTTGTGATGTCTATAGATTCGATGGAAGAGGTTATATTGAAAAAGTCCATTCGTATTGCAACTCAAACAGGCAGCTGTAAATCAATTCATGGTAGCAAATAAAAAAATTGACGGGTTTCTTTCAGGTTATAGTGAAGAGGTTGTTTCGAATGCACTACAACTACGTAAGGTACTTATGGAGAATCTTCCGGGGATTACTGAGCAAATTGATATGCCCGCAAAAATGATCGCCTATTGCTATGGTCAGACATATGCAGAAATGATCTGTACCATCATACCATCTAAAAAAGGAGTAAAACTCGGTTTTTATAAAGGAGTTGACCTGCCTGATCCCAATAACTTATTGAAAGGAACAGGAAAATACTCACGTTATGTTGAAATAAGATCAAAAGATCAGCTACGATCGGCTGCGCTTAAACAACTAATCGAAAGCGCGTTGGCAACATATAAGAAAAGAATGACCGGGTAATGTCCGTATTGTTTACACTTCATTGAATCTTTCAACTTTACAGATGTAACAACAGGCTTCTGAATTTCTAACATGCAGGTACTCGACTTTAGGATGCTCATTAAATATTCTTTCAATTAAAAGGTCCACATCCTCATCCCCAACCAACCGGGTAAAGATCATGTTCTGCTTTTTGCAATAACCGATCAGTGACAGCGGAAAACTTTCCTTGTTATTTTTTAGTTCAGCAGGAAACCGATGAATATCACTGTATGGTTCAACTTCTTCCTTACTGATGAATATCGGGCCAGGTTGATTAAATATATTCTGTTCTTCAAATGGACTGTGAGATAATAAGAGTCTTACATCCTCTCCCACTTTAAACGGCTTTAAAGATACCCTGCAGGGCCCTTTTGCTGTCGCCATTTGTTCAATTATCTCGTTACCGAAGTCATCTTTTCTTTCACTACGCAGCTTTGCTGCATATTCTTTGCTCAAAGGAACAATTTTGAATTTGCTCATTGTATTAAATTTATGCTGTAAAATTCCGGGAGCTGATGAGCATTGACAACCCGAAACTTGCTAAGATCATATTATTGTATTTTTAAGACAGCTAATCAAATCCAAAACCATGAGCAAAATAGCTGGTCTAAGAACCGCGATCTATAGAGTCAGCAGCATTAATGCTGCGAAAAAATGGTATGCAACCGTATTTGAAACACTGCCATATTTTGATCAGCCTTTTTATGTTGGTTTTCAGATCGGAGGATTTGAACTTGGGCTTCAACCCGAAGAGGTACCTGTTACAGATAAAAAAGAAAGCGTTGTTGCGTACTGGGGTGTAGAGGACATACATAAAGAATACGACAGATTCATTGAGTCAGGAGCAATTGAATATGAAAAACCTAATGAAGTGGGAGGTGATATTATTGTAGCGAGAGTGAAAGATCCCTGGGGAAATATCATTGGTTTGATCTATAACCCGCATTTTAAGATGGGTTCGTGACTCGTAGGCACGAAAACAAATAAGATCAGTTCATTTTATGCATTAACCCTGTCCATCAAACCATTTATTGAACCTAAAGAGAAAATGAAAAAGCTTTTAATCGAATTTTTCAATCCCCCCGCCAGAATTTACGTGTATAATAAATCGATAGACATCATTCAAGATAAGCTTGCATCTATATTTCAAAAGAAAATTTCATTTTGGGGAATACGTGATATCAGGGGCTACTTTTTGACTAATACTTTTTTTATCATCAGTCCCGTTTCTTTTGGCCGGAGAAACGTTATTCGATTCAGTGCTTTATTGCGAGGATCTATAAAAAAAGGACAGCAAGGAACAACAATTATTGAAACTAAACCCTCGACAAGTCTTGGACTATTTCTCGTTTTCTTTATGACATTTACAGGCGGCGTCCTTGGGGTTTTTATAGCGGAAAGTAATTTATACCTGGCGTTAGTCTCCCTGATTCTCGGTCCCCTGGTATCACTTTTACTTAATCACGTTTCAAACAATATAATTTATGATCGATATACCAGGTGTATTCATAAAGTGCTAAACGCCGAATAGGATTACGGAACGATGAAGTGATCTCGCCTGAGGCGAGAGGGAAGCCGATAAGCATTACTGAAGCTGGTATATAAATCAAAACCTATTTGAGGGGATTGCTTCGGCCTTATATTCCTGCGGTTGAAAATTCATATAGTAAGACGGCCTCGTAATGACGAGTATGCGCCTCCATTCAATAGTTGGAGACAGGTTAATTCGTGCGCAGAAAACAGGGGAACTAAGAGCTGTATTTGAAAAGGGCTTAAAAGTACAGTTTGGAGCTTGTGATTATGAAAATTATAAAAAAATTATTGCCCGTCATCATTGCCCGTCATCATTGCCCGTCATCATTGCCCGTATCTAAATCAAAAGAATTGAGGGGATTGCTTCGGCCATACATTCCTATGGTTGAAAATTCATTCAGTAAGTCGGCCTCGTAAGTCATCTGAGATGAAACCCTTCCAAAAACTTTGTATTAAAATCGCCGCTTCGGAAACGTTCGTCCTGCATTAGCTGTAAGTGAAATGGGATCGTTGTTTTTACTCCTTCTATTACATATTCGCTTAATGCCCGGTACATAGTATCGATCGCTTCGTTACGTGTACGGGCAATTGTGATTAGTTTACCGATCATTGAATCATAAAACGGCGGAATGACATAACCTGCGTACACATGACTGTCAACACGAACGCCGTGTCCACCAGGGGTGTGCAGGACAGTTATTTTTCCCGGGGAAGGACGAAAATCATTATAAGGATCCTCTGCATTGATGCGACACTCGATCGCATGTCCCTGTGGAATATAATCTTTACCACTTATCCTTTCACCCATTGCTATCTTTAATTGTTCTTTGATCAGGTCAAAATTGATGACCTCTTCGGTAACGCAATGCTCAACCTGGATACGGGTGTTCATTTCCATGAAATAAAAATTGCGATGCTTATCAACAAGGAATTCGATCGTCCCGACACTTTCATAACTGATAGCTCCTGCTGCCTTCTTTGCTGCATCGCCCATTTTCTGGCGCAGCTCATCGGTCATAAATGGAGAAGGTGATTCCTCAACCAGTTTCTGATGACGACGCTGGATTGAACAATCTCTTTCACTAAGGTGACAAACATTTCCATACTGATCACCCGCAACCTGTATCTCGATATGTCTTGGTTCCTCTACAAATTTTTCCATGTAGATGCCATCGTTCTTAAAAGCCGCACCCGCTTCTGCCCTGGCCGTGTTGTACGCTCTTTCCATTTCGCCTTCTTCCCAAACGATACGCATACCTTTTCCACCACCCCCGGCAGTTGCTTTTAATATCACTGGGTAACTCATGCTCTTAGCCAAACCTTTTGCTTCTTCTAGACTTTCCAATAAACCTTCGCCACCGGGAACAACAGGGACACCTGCTTTGATCATGGTTTCTTTTGCGGTGATCTTATCTCCCATTGCATTGATCATATCAGGGGTCGGTCCAATAAATTTAATCTGGTGATCAGCACATATTTGAGCAAACTTTGCATTCTCTGCTAAAAAACCATAGCCGGGGTGTATCGCATCTGCATTGGTTATTTCAGCCGCAGACATCAGGTGAGGAATATTGAGATATGAATCACTGCTTTGTGGTTTACCAATACAAACCGCTTCATCGGCAAATCTTACATGTAAACTATCGCGATCCGCAGTGGAATAGACAGCAACTGTTTTAATACCCATTTCCCGGCAAGTTCTGATAACACGAAGGGCAATCTCTCCTCTATTTGCAATTAGTACTTTCTTGAACACAATTAGTAATTAATAATGAATAATTAATAATTCAAAAGAGTTTTGAATTATGCTGGCTCCACCAGGAACAACGGCTGATCATACTCCACGGGTGATGCATCCTCTACCAGGACCTTTACAATTCTTCCTTTTACTTCACTTTCTATTTCGTTAAAGAGCTTCATGGCTTCGATAATACAGATCACCTTGCCTGGAATGATCTCATCTCCTACTTCCACAAAATTTGGTTTGTCGGGGCCAGCCTTACGATAAAATGTACCGATCATCGGGCTCTTAATGGTAATGGTATTACTCAGGGTAACAGGAGTTTCTTTCTTTGTGTCTATGGTCGCAGGTATTGTAGCCGGCGGTGCAGATGTATGTGCGGGAACGTGGTGCATGTGAGACATGGCCGGTGTCGAATGGACGGGGGAACTGACGATTTGCTGAATCTTATCTTCCTTCTGCTTTATTGTAACCCTGAAATCCTTCATTTCAACAGTCAGCTCACCAATATTTGATTTGTTGACCATTTTGATCAACTCCTGAATCTGCTTGAAGTCCATGTTTTTCAATTTAAGTTAGTTTTACCCGAAGATTGGATCGCTGAGCTTCGGTGGTGAAGTTAAGGGTTGGCTAAGATAGGGAAATCAAAACCGGAAAACCCAGGTTTTTACTAAGTTTTGGCCAAAATCGGGGCAAAATCACATAAAAATGCCCGAAATCAGGCCGATTTCAGGCAAATTTCATGAATTTCTAAAATACTATTTTACTCTTTCAACGTATTCACCCGTCTTTGTATTTACACGAATGAGCTCACCTTCATTTACAAAAAGAGGAACACCGACAGTAGCGCCGGTTTCTAATGTTGCCGGCTTTAAAGTTCTTGTTGCAGTATCCCCACGCACTCCCGGTTCACAATACGTGATCTGTAATGTGATCTTATCGGGAAGTTCGGCACCAAGTACCTGGTCATTCTCGGTATTGATCAAAATACCGACTTCCTGTCCCTCCTTTAAATACTGTGGAGCATCAATGGTTTCCTCCTGTAGGGCAATTTGTTCAAAAGATTCACTATCCATGAAATTGTAACCGGTATCGTCTTTATATAAGAACTGGTAAGTCCGTTTCTCTACACGGACCGGGTAAATGGTGTCACCTGAATTCCATGTTTTTTCGATGCTTCGGTTGTTGTCAACACCTTTCAGTTTTGCCCAGACCTTGGCCGCCGCACGTGCAGTTTTATTTTCACCAAATTCAACTACACTGTAAAGACTGCCGTCCAGATTTATGATCATGCCGCGGCTGATATCTGCTGTTGTTGCCATTTTTTAAGCTTTGCTGTAAATAAATTTGAGGCCGCAAAGATAAGGTTACACCGTCTTATGACAAAGTGTGAAGGGAAAGTTATCTGCAGCCTGGCTTGTGTATACGTTGAAGGAAATAATGTTTCTTTGAATAATGAAAACCGGATTCCTATCCTTTCTTTTATGTTCTGTTGCGTTAACCACACTGGCGCAAGCACAACCAGATCCGCCTTATAAAAGATTTCCCACGGTGCCACCTCTGAAATTATTATTGACCGATAGCACTACAATTTTTACAGATAAAGATCTTAAAAAGAACAAGCCGCTATTCCTCATTTTGTTTAGTCCGGATTGTGAGCATTGTCAAAAAGAAACCGAAGAATTAATAGAAAAGATCGACAGCTTTAAAAATATCCAGATAGTAATATGCAATTGCAGCATCCGCGTAAGCGAGAGCAAACTTGTTGTCCAGTTCAATTGCCTTGTTGAAAAAGTCAACCGCTAATTCCAGAT
>JAICPX010000455.1 GCA_025929635.1 Chitinophagaceae bacterium | reverse complement strand
CCAGCAATTAGCCATGCGATGTGCCACTTGCTTTGCTGAAGTTTCACGACCAAGACTTCCGTCAGGTTGAGGAACACCTGCTTTACGAAAATATTTTTGGGCAAGAATATCGGTTGCGATCTGGCTCCATGATTTGGGAACCTCAACATTATTCATTTCAAATACCACTTCACCGCTTGGATTGCGGATAATTGATGTGCGATAGTCGTATTCGAACATATCAAATACATTCACATCTTCACGAGTGAAGCGACGAGGGAACTGCAATCCCGCTTCGCGGGAAGCTTGTTTCTTAATGGGCATAGTAAGTAAAGATTTTGTCGGTTCTTGGTTGCGACCCTTTCTGGCGAAAGGTGATAACGAAAATATTTTTATATATATTAATTTCAAACTCTCAAATATCAACAGTCTGTGGAAAAGGAAAGTGGAAAACATGGTAACGCAGCGTAGAAGCGAGTTTCAGGATTTTTGCACAAGCACTATCAATTTTATTCGAAAAATTTTTTGGTAAATCAATTCAAGATTTGTAGCAACCGTATTTCTCCTAAGAAAACTATAAATAATGTTTTATTATTTAAAAATGTAGATTAAAATCCCCAATGAAAATCTAACGATGTTGCTATTGTTAAACCATCCAACGCTTGTTTTTCCCTCGTAAATCTATTATTATTAAAAAGACAAAAAGACAAAAAGTTTTTGCATTTTTGCATTGTAACAGACCCGAATGAAGCAAGGCATTTACCAATCGCTACAGCTGAGAAAAAAGGAAGGAAAGAAATCTTTTGCGGTTCTTATTGATCCGGACAAAGTGTCCGTAAGGACTCATTCGGAGAATACTTCCCTGCTTGATGAATTGATCGATCTTTCGCTTGCTGCCAAGGTAGATTACTTTCTTGTGGGCGGCAGTCTTGTTATCAGTAATCACCTGGATGATGTTGTTCAATACATCAAAGCGAACTGCGGGATCCCGGTCATTCTGTTTCCCGGTAGTCCCAACCAGGTAAGCAAATACGCCGATGCACTTTTATACCTCTCATTGATCTCCGGAAGAAACGCCGAATTGTTGATCGGCCAACATGTGGTATCGGCCCCGTTTGTAAAAATGAGCGGGCTTGAAATAATGCCAACCGGTTATATGGTTGTAGATGGGGGGGCCCCGACAACTGTTTCATATATCAGCAATGCCTCTCCTATTCCTTCCGATAAAAATGAAATTGCCATGTGTACAGCAATGGCAGGTGAAATGCTTGGCATGAGACTAATTTATATGGATAGCGGCAGCGGGGCCAAGCGACCTATCACTGAAAGCATGATCGAATCGGTGGCAGGAAATATTGAAGTACCGCTGATTGTTGGCGGCGGCATCACGAATCCTGAAAAGGCTTATCTCAATTGCAAATCGGGCGCCGATGTAATAGTTGTTGGTAATGCGATTGAAAAAGATGCTTCATTGATTAAAGAGATGGCCGCGGCGATCCATTCAGTACCTGTTAAGATCTAAGAAAATTATTTTCTCCCAGGCTATCGTGTCCTGATTAAGCTTCTCTTGCGTCGCGCCGAAGGCGCTCCTTTGGAGCACTCTTGTACTGCATCCAGTCTATTCGGTAATAAATCAACATCCGCCAGATTCCGTAGGGACAAATGATGGATAGACAAATCATAAGAATGCTTCAGACCGTTCCATCGGAATGGCGGGTGCCACCTGAATTTTAAGAACATACCATGCGTTCCTACAGAACGCCGTTATCAATTCCCGGTCATTCTCTACCCAACCTGTGTTCCGGTGGAACACCGGCTGAGTCCGTTTACCCTGATACAATCCTGGATTTATTGGATACACTGGCAAAAATCTAAAATCCGAGTTTTAAAATCTAAAATTCATCTCAACTCTTCCACCTTTACTCTTCCGGGCGTATCCCTACCCGCAATAATACTTCTTGACGCCAATGCAATTGACCTAATGATCATTGTCATGTTTTCCATATCGAGTGTTTCAATATGATCAGTGACTTTATGATAATGTGGTTCGTTTTCCATCTTGGCGGTTGAGATCGTATGAGCCGGTACTCCTAACCTGGCGAGTGTAGCATTATCGCTTCGGTAAAACAATTGTTGCCCGGTATAAGGATCCGGGTAAAAAGTAAAACCGGTTCCTTCCAGATTCTTTTGCATAATAGCTCCCATATCCGTTTTTTCATACCCGGTAATGAATGCAGAATTCTTTCCCCATTTGCTTTCCGTTCCGATCATTTCAATATTAAACATGGCCATCACTTTTGCCGGATCGAATTGTCTTGAAAAATACTGTGAGCCAAAACCCCCGCTTTCTTCGGCAGTAAAGGCAGCAAAGATCAACGTGCGTTCATTGTTGCCAAGTTTTTTAAAATAGTTCGCCAACATAATTACAGCAGTAGTTCCGGCAGCATCATCATTGGCGCCGTTAAAAATGGAATCACCATTTACCGCACGGCTTGCATTGACACCAAGGTGATCGTAATGCGCAGAGAAGATCACCTGCTCTTCTTTCCTGCTTTTGCCAGGCAAAATACCCACCACGTTCGCATAACGTACTTCATTAAAGCTGTGCTCAGCTTTTACTTTGAATTCTTTTGGCAAGTTTGTTCCTAAAATAAAGATCTTGCTATACGGTGATTGAAACATTTGTCTCTTTAAAAAAGCAAGGCGTGAAAAATTTGCGTTATAGCTGGTATCAACAAGAACCACCAGGTTCTTTTTCTCAACATTAATAGCCACGGCCTCATTAAAGAGACCAGTGGAGTTATCGCCGGCCTTGATCATCCTTACTTCAAATCCCGACTTTTCATCTACTTCCAGTTCAGATTTACTGGTAACAACCAAAATATTTTTAGGATCTATGTCAGCGCCGTCTGCTTTGTACTTTACTTCTTTCTGTGTTGGTCGCAACATAATAAACTCCTGCAGGTAACTGGTGCCCTGCACAGGTTGCAACCCGGCTTTCTTAAATTCATCTGCAATAAACGCTGCTGCTTTGTCTATTTCAGGTGATCCAGCTCTGCGACCTTTCATATCGTCGGCGGCGAGAACACGTTCAATCCTTTCCACTTCTTTGGCATTGATAACATCGTCTGCTTTCTGCCCAAAAACAAAAAAGGTTGTTGTAGTCAACAACCCAATCATATATATTCTTTTCATTTAACTATTATATTGTTTAATTGTCAAATGGTTAAATTGTCTTCTCTATTTGGAGTCTTATCAATTTAACCATTTAACCATTTAGCCATTTACTCATTAAAGACTCATCATCTCTTTAAACTTCACCGTCTGCCTGCGGCTCACTTCGATCTTTTCTCCTCCTTTTAATTCAAGCAACAAGCCACCGTTAAAATAAGGCTCTATTTTTTCAATCATGCGAAGATTTACAATATGCTTCCTGTTTGCCCGGAAAAAGGTTTTAGGATCCAATCTTTCCTCCAATGCATTCAGTGATTTAAGAATAAGCGGTTTGTTTCCCCCGAAGAAAACTTTGGCATAATTACCAACACTTTCAAACAACCTGATATCGGACAATTTCACAAACCAGCAACGTTCCCCGTCTTTTACAAACACCTGGTCAGCTTCCGTTAAAATCGACTGGTTGAAGTTTTCAGGAACAATATGATTTTCCTTGGTTTCTGCCACATGTAATTTCTGCATCGCATCAGCCAATCGTTTTGGCTCGATCGGTTTCAATAAATAATCAAGTGCATTCACTTCAAATGCCTTTAATGCATATTCGTCATAAGCGGTGGTGAATATCACGTGTGGTGCTCTTTCCAGTTCTGCCAGCATATCAAAACCCGTTTTGCCGGGCATCTGGATATCTAAGAAAACAAGATCAGGCTGAAGCGTGTCGATCTTAATGATGCCTTCATCGGCATTG
>JAICPX010000585.1 GCA_025929635.1 Chitinophagaceae bacterium | reverse complement strand
TTCTTATCGGCTATTGGTTTTTTAAGGACCTGACCTGGATCCTGGTTCTCACCGGCGTAGTTGTTTTTCATGAATTGGGTCATTTTGTTGCCATGAAAATCTATAAATACCAGGAACTTGGAATGTTCTTTATTCCCCTGCTTGGCGCTTACGTTTCAGGTACAAAGCAGGAAGTATCACAAAAACAATCCGCAATCATTCTATTGGCAGGGCCAATCCCGGGAATTTTTTTAGGGCTTGTGTTTCATTTTCTCTCTCTGAGTATGGATTTACCATTTCTGGAAAACGTGGCAAAGATCCTCATCTTCCTGAATGTATTGAATCTTTTGCCCGTCTACCCGCTTGATGGCGGTCAACTGCTGCACCGGTTGTTCCTGGATGATTATAACATCCTGGGAAAAATATTTGTGGTCCTTTCAGCAACATTGATGAGTTGGATCGCGATCAGCTCAGGATTTTACTTTCTATTATTGTTTCCTTTTATGATGATCAGCCGGATGTTCGGTGATCTGCAACATGAACGAATTGAAAAGAAAATTGAAGCCGAAGGTATTGACCTGGCTAAAAGTTACGAACAATTAACTCCTGAAGAATACTGGAGAATAAGGAACGCAGTGATCAGATATTATCCTCAATTTAAAGATGTAAATCCGTCTCCACCATATGAGATATCGCCGAAGGAAGACCAGTTAATCGTAACGATCCAGGGTTTATTACAAAGAACGCTGATACAAGACCTTTCATTAACGGCAAAGTTTTTGATCCTTGTTGTATGGGTCGGGTTTTTTCTTGCCCCATTTTTTATTAAGAACTGGTTCACTTATCTCTGACCTTTTGTTTACAGCTATTTCAGCATATCCAGCACCTTGTACATTTTGTTTACAAGGGCCGAAGCTGAGCCATTGTAATTATTTACAAGAAATGAGAAAATATACTCTTTCCCACTTTTTGCTTTATGGTAACCACAAAAACCTTTTACGCCGCGGATCGTTCCACTTTTTATTTTCATTCCGTTGTACTCGGGCAATGAGTTAAAGAAAGAAGGAAACCAATTTTTGCTCTTTGCATATTTTAAGATTTCAACCTGGGCATGTGTCGTCACACGATTCAACGGCGAAAGTCCCGAGCCATCAACAATATTAATTTCATTTTCATCCATTCCTTTTTCTTTCCAGAATTTTTTTACGATAGCTACTCCGCTATCCGTTGACCCATAGCCATATTTCTCATAGGCAAAAGTTTTTATCAATGCTTCACCATAGAGGTTGACACTTTTTTTATTGAACCAGTAGATGATGGAGTCGAGGGATGGGGAGTAATAGGTGTATAGATGTTTGAAGTCCGTCCTTTTTCGAACTTCAGTTCCATTTATATAAGCTGTAAAATCTTGTAGGTTATAACCGAACCTAAGCCCTGCCTTTCCTTCTCGTTTGCCCACCGAAAAGGATGAATCCACAAGGTTCTCGAAGAATGTATAGGGCGGATCAGGCAACGTGATACTAATTTTAAACTCACGCTCATTAACAGGTATCGTTCCTTTCAACGTGATTGTATTCTGCCCAATTGGCAAATAGGCATAGGCGTTATCGCCACTACCTTTGGCAGCGGAAGTTAAATTAGAATAGACAGTGTAGCTGGATACTCGTGGCTCGGTTCTTACAACTTTCACTGAGTCCCCTATTTTATTGCCTGAAGACAGTATCACATCAAATTGATTTTCGCCCCAATTGATGGCACCCGCTCCGGCACCATAATAATTACCGATATCCTGCCATATCCATCCGTCCGGAATAACAGGTTCTTCAAAATGAGTCGAGCCGAAATTATAAGAATCTGCGATATGATAGACCTTGTTCTTTTTAAGTGCATCAACAAAATCATGTAAAACGTTTTCTTTCTTTGTCCTCTCCCATCTCCAACTTCCAAAAGTAGGATCACCATTGCCGATCAACACTAAGTTTTCACCCGTTAAGCCATTCTCTAATCTTGTTGTCAGACCCAATTCAGTTTTATATCTGTAATCCTTCCCCAACAATTCAAAAGCAGTAATACTTGTAATAATTTTTTGAGTTGAAGCAGGGGCTAAACCCATTTGTGAATTTTTATTAAATACTACTTGTCCCGTGCTGGCATCAATCACATACAAAGAACTTACCGCGTGTTTTAGCTGCGGATCATTCCCAAATGCCGTAAATGCCTTTTGTAATTTCTGACTAACTGTTTGTCCAAACGAACCAGCAACCATTAACCAACTACCAGCAACCCATAACAAAATTTTCTTCATAACATGGCTTTTAGCCAAAACTAAAAAGATTTAACTTTAGAGTATGGAAAATATGGTTAAAGAACCTGCGCCAAAGTATAATTTTATTTCCGTTGAGGAATATCTCGCTATGGAAAGAACTTCTCCGGAGCGACATGAATATTATAGCGGGCATGTAGAAGCGATGAGTGGGGCGAGTCTTGAACATAACTCTATTCAGGTTAATTTGATTGCTGAGATAGGAAATTTTTTGAAAGGCAAAGAATGTAGAGTGTTACCCAGCCATATGAGGGTCAGCACGCCATCCCATGAAACATATATGTATCCTGATTTGCTTATCGTTTG
>JAICPX010000443.1 GCA_025929635.1 Chitinophagaceae bacterium | reverse complement strand
GTCAACGGCAGCTGTTCCTACTTCTTCACAAACCAAACCACCGGCAATATTGGCGATCTCAGCCATCATATGTGCATTTTTTGTTACCGCGTAAACCATCGCTGCCACGGCGATCACAGTATCACCCGCTCCGGAAACATCGGCCACATTTCTCAAATGACTGGGAATGATCGCAGCATTCTGAAGTTGCTGGTAAAAAATTCCCTTGTCCGATAAAGTGATCAGCGAAACTTTATGTTCCAGATGCTTATGCAGTTGATCGTGTATATTCCGAAGCTGGTATAGATCCGCTGTCTCAAACAACAAATTCAGCCCATCCTGTACCTCTTTCATATTCGGTTTAAAAATATCAACGCCTTTATAACTGAAGAAATTCTTTCTTTTTGGATCTGCAGCCGTAATAACCCCGGAATTTCGGCACAGGGCAATCGCCTCTTCAATGACCTTTTCCGTCAGCACACCTTTGTTATAATCTTCAAATATTAAAATATTAGGATCCTCATGTGCAATAAATTCTGCCAGTTTATCAAGTAATTTTTTTTCCTCATCCTGATCAAGATCATTTGTGATTTCGGCATCCAGCCTCATCATTTGCTGGTTGCGGCTCAGGATTCTTGTTTTATTGGTGGTTGCTCGTTTTCCGCTTTTTACAATTCCTGTTGGATCGATCATGTTCTCCTTGAGCAGCGTCTCCAGTTCATCGGCTTCTTCATCTTTACCTGTTACTCCAAGTATAAAAACCTTTGCACCGAGGCTGCGGCAGTTTAAGGCGACATTCCCCGCACCGCCTATTCTCTGTTCCTTATGATGTAGTGAAACGATCGGTACCGGCGCTTCAGGAGATATCCGTTCAACTTTGCCCCAGATATAAGTATCAAGCATTACATCGCCGATCACTCCGATCTTTAGTGTTCTAAAATCGCTGAATAATTCTTCGCATTGCGTCATCGTGAAAAATTGATTTTTTAATACTTGTTCTGCTTTCTGCCTGCATAAAATTAGGGGTTAATCCATCATTAACTTACTCCAATTGCTGCAAATAATTATTTATACATTTGCCGGCTAAGGATTAAGAGTTATGATAAGTGATTCTGTTTCAGAAAAAATTTTCGATCGTACTGACATCATCAAAAAAGCAGCGGATTGGAGAAAACAAAAAAGGAGAATTGTTTTTACGAATGGTGTATTTGATCTTTTACATAAAGGGCATATTTTTTCTTTGACCCAGGCTGCCAAACAAGGAGATATTTTAATAGTTGGATTGAATTCAGATAGCTCTGTAAAAAAATTAAAAGGCGATAGCCGCCCAGTCAATGACCAGGATGCAAGAGCATTGTTGCTGGCTTCTCTGATGATGGTTGATGCAGTTGTGATCTTTGAAGAAGACACACCGTTGCAACTTATCACCTCGATATTACCAGATGTCCTGGTTAAGGGCGGCGATTACACTGTTGATGAAATAGCAGGCGCAAAAGAGGTGATAGCAAACGGTGGCAAGGTAGTTATCAATCCTATTCTTGATGGATATTCAACGACGGCCATTATCAAAGCGATCTCAAAATGATATCAGTTATTTACTGCTTTCTTTCTTGCCAGGACAATATAGTAAATAGGGATGCCCACCAACATAATGCCTAAACCCAACCCTGCATATTTTGGCTTTGATGTGATAAGAAAATAACAGAATGTCAACGCCAGTACGATGTAGATCGCAGGAAGGATGGGGTAGCCAAAGGCTTTATATGGTCTTTCAATGTCAGGACGCTTTTTCCTTAATATAAAAATGCCCAGTATCGTCAGCGCATAAAATAATACAACCACAAATGCAACCATGTCAAGCAAGTCATTATACTTTCCGCTAAGACAAAGCAGTGAAGCAACTATTGCCTGCGCCCACATGGCGTATTCAGGTACTGCATTTTTATTTAACTCCCCGGTCTTTTTAAAGAACAGCCCGTCCCTGGCCATCGTGTAATAAACACGGCCGCCAGCAAGGATCAGCCCATTATTGCAACCAAAGGTTGAGATCATGATCATTACTGCAATTACAATTGAGCCTGCAGTAGTGAATATCTTGTTGGCTGCCGCTACAGCTACCCTTTCTCCTTCAGGAAATGCAATACTATCGGATGGATTTCTTAAAGGAAGTACGTGCAGGTACATCAGGTTTGCAGACACATAAATAATGGTCACGATAAGCGTTCCAAAAAATAATGCAAGCCCGATATTACGTTTGGGGTTTTTTATTTCACCTGCAATAAATGTGACATTGTTCCAGGCATCGCTGCTGAAAATGGATCCGGACATGGCCGCAGCGATCGCGCCTATTAATACAACTCCACTGATCGCTGTCCAGGTACCCGACCCATCGGTAACAAAACTCCCATTGGAATTCTTTTCAAGCTGCATTGCATTTAAGCCGGTTTCCCAATTCTCGGTCCAAAAGCTTTGCTTGGTTAATAGAAATCCTAAAATAATGATGCCAAACAATGAAAGCAATTTGGCAGAAGTGAAAGTTGTTTGAATGATCTTACCACCTTTTATACCTTTAGAATTGGTCCATGTAAGAAAAAATATCATAGCAATTGCAAGCAATTGGGCCACACTGACCGTAAATGAATACTCCATTTTACCAGCTGCATTCATTCCCTTTTCGATTCCCCATACGATCCTGTCTTCACCAACCTCCGGGATTAAATACGCTGTATATCGACTAAATGCAACTGCGACGGCAGCAATGGTCGCAGTTTGTATAACAGCAAAAAAGCTCCAACCATATAAAAAACCTGCTAATCGGTTGAACGCTTCTCTTAAATAAACATATTGGCCACCTGCTTTTGGGTACATTCCGCTTAGTTCACCGTAACTAACCGCGGCAGTGATCGTCATAAAACCGGTAATGACCCAAACTAATATTAACCAGCCGGCACTTCCAACATGTCTTGTTATATCGGTGCTAACAATAAAAATTCCAGACCCGATCATTGAACCTGCAACGATCATTGTTGCATCCGTGAGTCCAAGTGATTGCTTAAAAGAAGTAGCATGTTGCGGCTGGTTTCTTATTTCTTCTGCCATAGCGTTGGTTTAACCCCACACGAAAGTACCCCGCCTGAAAATGACTCATCCAGGAACCCGTTTGGGTAATGTTCAAGATAATTAATTCGTTTTATTTGAAGGAAAGAAAAACTCCCTTGTTCGGGAGAGGGAGTTTTTATATTGCAGTGCTGTTAGTTCTTTTTCTTTTTGCCGTAATATTCGTTTAGTCCCTTCAATAGCTCGGAGGTTATATTATATGCGGTGTCGGCAAAGAAAAATATCGGCTCGTTCGCGATTATATAAGAATACCTTCTATCCTTATTGAACTCTTTGCAGTAATTTTTTATTTGTGTTACGATCTCTTGTTGCTTCCCAAAATAATAAGTTTGATACTGTTGGTTTAACTCCCCAATCTTACTTTTGATCTGGTTATCTAAATCCATAACTGCCGAATTGAGCGAATCCCTTTGCGCCAGTGTCATTTTTTGAAACAGTGGTTGTACCCGCTGAAGATGATTTTGAAAGATCATTCTGAGTATGTTTATAGAATCATTCTTGACCCGTTCTTTAGTTAGTACTTCATTCTCCATTTTTTTAAACCCGATAAAGTTGGCTTCGATCGAGTCCATTTCAAAATAAGCGACGGGGGTATTTATCCAGACCAGGGAACTGTCGGGCCCTGGTCGTGTTATCACAGTTTCACCTGCCTTATCGTTTTTGGTGAAGAAAAGAAAGTACAGTACCCCCACTGCCAGCAATAGAACAATATTGAAAGCGAGTAAACCTTTATTCATTTGTGTATCTTTTGTTATACCGCCTTCAGCGGTCTATATTTTGACAGATGGAATGCCGGGATTTTCAAACCTGACAGGCGTGCAACTCAAGGCATTTCATGCAAAGCTTTTTGCAAGTTAATCAAAGCACCGAGGGCAAATATAATGATTCAGGGCACTTTAGGAAACAGTTAACAGGTACCAGTCCTCAGTCGACAGTCGGCAGTCG
>JAICPX010000052.1 GCA_025929635.1 Chitinophagaceae bacterium | reverse complement strand
CGGATTTGGGATTTCGGGTTTCAGATTTCAATCCCATATTCGAATAAAGTTTAAAAACTGTTTTAGATAGACGATAAATCAAAAATCTGAAATCTAAAATCTAAAATCGAAATAAGATGATTCAGCAAGAAAGCCGGTTGAATGTGGCCGATAACAGCGGTGCCCGCGAGGTATTATGTATTCGTGTACTGGGAAACAGCGGTCAACGCTACGCAGGTATTGGTGATACAATTGTAGTAAGCGTAAAAGATGCGTTACCTGCAGGCGGTATTAAGAAAGGAACAGTAACTAAGGCCGTAATTGTAAGAACTACAAATAAACTGCGTCGGAAAGATGGTTCTTATATCCGTTTTGATAATAATGCAGTGGTGTTGTTGAACCAGGCTGATGAACCAAGAGGGACCCGTATTTTCGGACCTGTAGCAAGAGAATTGCGTGACAAAGGGTATATGAAGATCATTTCGTTGGCACCCGAAGTATTATAAATCTGGAACGTGAGACGTGGCTCGTGAACGGCTTACAAAACTGGAAAGTGATGCTTACGATCGACAATTCACGAATGACGAAAAATTAATTTGACAATCTCAATAGAGAACAAAAAATGAAAGCAAGATTCAAACCGAAGTTTAACATCAGGAAAGGCGACAGGGTAGTGGTGATCGCTGGTGATGATAAAGACTTAACCAAGTGGCGCACGGTAAAAAAAGTATTGGTTGATGAAGCCCGCGTGATCGTTGAAGGCGTAAACATTGTTACAAAACATTCCAAGCCTTCTGCACAAAACACCAAAGGTGGTATTTTAAAAATCGAAGCGCCGATCCACATCAGCAATGTAATGCTGTATGATGCAAAAGAAAAGGGTGGAACAAAGGTCAGCAGGGAGCGAGAGAATGGAAAGACCGTTCGCATCTCAAAGAAATCCGGAGAGAGAATCTAAAAATTTGAATTATGAGTACACAAACATATACGCCCAGGCTGGCAGCAAAATATAAGAAAGATGTTGTGCCTGCGCTGGTAAAAAAATTTGGTTATAAAACTGTGATGCAGGCACCGAAGCTTGAAAAGATCTGTTTGAATCGGGGTATCAATGGAGCCGTGAATGACAAGAAGCTCGTTGACATTTCATTGGAGGAGTTGTCAACTATCAGCGGGCAGAAAGCGGTTTCAACAATGTCTAAAAAAGATATTTCGAATTTCAAACTCAGGAAGAATATGCCGATCGGCGCAAGAGTGACGCTCCGTGGCGATAAAATGTATGAGTTCCTTGACAGGTTGATCGCCGTTGCATTACCACGTGTTCGTGACTTTAAAGGTGTAAATGAGAAATCATTTGATGGGCGTGGTAACTATACGCTCGGTGTAACCGAGCAGATCATTTTCCCTGAGGTCGATATTGATAAAGTAAATCGCATTACGGGTCTTGATATCACGTTCGTAACATCGGCAAATTCAGATGAAGAGGCTTATGAATTGTTGAAAGAGCTGGGAATGCCGTTTCGGGACATTAAAAAATAATATGGAATCCCGCAAGGCGGGATGAAATCGTAAATCTAAAATTGAAAAATGGCAAAAACATCAGTAACAGCCAGGCAGAAAAAAAGAGAAAGAATGGTTGCTCAGTATGCTGAGAAACGTAAAGAGCTAAAAAAAGCCGGCGACTGGAAAGCATTGGATGAACTTCCAAAGAATTCTTCAAAAGTAAGATTGAAGAATCGCTGCCAGATCAGTGGCCGTCCGAAGGGTTATGTAAGATTTTTCGGTATCTCAAGGATCGCTTTGCGTGATATGGCACTGGATGGAAAGATTCCCGGGTTGAAGAAAGCAAGCTGGTAAACACCAGATGACAGATACCTGATGCTGGATTCTGGCATCAGGCATCCGGCATCAAGAATAAATATAATTTAGAACTGATCAATATAAAATAATATGGTAACAGATCCTATAGCAGATTTCCTTACAAGAATCCGTAACGCTCAAATGGCGGGACACCGTATTGTGGAAATCCCGGCATCTAATTTAAAAAAGAGGATTACAGAAATTCTGTATAACCAGGGATACATCCTTAAATACAAATTTGAGGATGACAGTAAACAAGGTGTGATCAAGATCGCATTGAAGTACGATGTGCAAACTAAGCAGCCTGCTATTCATAGTGTAGAAAGAATTAGTCGCCCGGGTCTGCGTACATACGCAAAACCGGATGAGTTCAGGCGCGTAAAAAGCGGGTTGGGTATCGCGATCATTTCTACATCAAAAGGAGTGATGACCGATAAAGAAGCTAAGGCCCAGAACGTTGGGGGCGAAGTATTGTGCTATGTGTACTAAATTTTAGTCCCGGGAGTAATCGGGATCGGATTGCGGATTTTAGTTATTACCTGGAATCTGCAATGCGTGGACAGATCCGAAATCACAAATCCTCCGAAGGAGTTCCTTTGGAATAAAATCTAAAATATTAAATTGATATGTCTCGAATAGGTAGAAAACCAGTAGCCGTTCCGAAAGGCGTTACCATTTCAATTGGTAATGATGCTGTGCTGACTGTAAAAGGTCCGAAAGGAGAATTGAAGCAGGCGATTGATCGTGATATCAAGGTTGAAATAAAAGATGATGAAGTAATATTCACTCGTCCTACTGACCAGATTCGTCATCGCGCATTGCATGGCTTGTATCGTTCGCTGGCTTCCAACATGATCAGGGGAGTCACAGAAGGTTATAAAAAGAACCTGGAACTGATCGGTGTTGGTTTCAAGGCCAGCAACCAGGGTAATGTTCTTGATCTGTCTCTGGGTTATTCGCACAATATCATTTTCGAAGTACCCAAAGAACTGAAGGTAGTAACAACTACAGAGAAAGGTCAAAATCCAATGATCAGTTTGGAAGGTATCGATCGTCAGTTACTCGGGCAGGTGGCAGCGAAGATCCGTGGTTTGCGGAAGCCGGAACCTTACAAAGGAAAAGGTGTTCGTTATATTGGCGAGTTTGTCCGTAAGAAAGCAGGTAAAGCGGCTGGTAAGTAAAAACAAGTTGCTGGTTACTGGCTACTGGTTGCTGGTGATCGCGGTGTTATATAATAACCAGGAATAAGAAACAAGAAACAAGAATATGAATCCGAAAGCAAAATCAGCGAGAAGACAGAACATACGTTACGGCATCCGTCAAAAAATAAACGGTACTGCCGGAAAGCCGCGTCTTTCTGTTTTCAGAAGCAACACTGATATTTATGCGCAGTTGATCGATGATGTGAATGGAAATACATTGGCTGCCGCATCATCAAAAGATAAAAGCATTGTTGCTCAGAAAGGAACCAAATCAGAAAAAAGCAAACTGGTTGGCTCCGCAATCGCGGCAAAAGCTACAGAGCTTGGATTGAAGGAAGTGGTATTTGATCGTGGTGGTTATTTATATCATGGACGTGTAAAAGCGGTAGCTGATGGGGCAAGGGAAGGGGGACTTAAATTTTAGATTTTGGATTTAACTGAAATCTGCACTTGTTCTCCGAAACCTAAAAATTAAAATCGTAAATCGTAATAAATGTCAAAAGTAAATCTAAACAGGGTGAAAGCAGGCGACCTTGAGTTGAAGGATAAGGTAGTGGCAATTAACCGTGTTGTAAAAACAACTAAGGGTGGTCGTTCATTTAGTTTTTCCGCATTGGTTGTTGTGGGGAATGAGAACGGCGTAGTGGGCCATGGTTTAGGCAAGGCAAAAGAAGTCCAGGAAGCAATAACCAAGGGGATTGAAGATGCAAAAAAGAATTTAATAAGAGTTCCTGTAATGCATGGCACCATTCCTCACGACCAATGGGCGAAAGAAGGTGCTGCAAAGGTATTGATCAAGCCGGCTGCGCATGGAACGGGTGTGATCGCCGGAGGAAGCATGCGTGCCGTATTGGAAAGCGCAGGCGTTACTGATGTGTTAGCAAAATCGCTTGGATCAGCCAATCCGCATAACGTGGTAAAAGCAACTTTTAAAGCGTTGGCGTTGTTACGCGAGCCCATCCATGTTGCCAAAACCAGGACATTAGGCTTGAAGAAAGTATTTAATGGATAAATAAGTTTGAGGTTTGAAGTTTGAGGTTCGAGGTTAAGTGATCCCAACATCAAACATCGAACCTCAAACCTTAAACATATTGTATGAAAAAGATAAAGATCACATTGGTAAAAAGCCCGATTGACAGACCCGAGCGTCAGAAGAAAACATTGAAAGCGCTTGGGTTGAATAAATTGAATGCGACAAGAGAAGTTGAAGCTACTCCACAGATATTAGGAATGGTTCGTAAGATGAACCATCTGGTAAAAGTGGAAGAAGCCTGAATAGTTTGAAGTTCGGGGTTTGAGGTTAGGGATCTCAATAACATCGGACATCAATCAACAAACATGAAAAAATCAAGCGAGGGGAATAAACCCCGTAAGTAAAAATTAAAAAATGAAACTACATCAATTAAGACCTGCAAAAGGCGCAACACAACGAGAGAAAAGACTTGGTCGCGGTGAGGCTTCTGGTCACGGTGGCACATCTACAAAAGGTAATAAGGGCGGTCAGAGCCGTGCCGGTTATAAGAGAAAAATGGCACATGAAGGCGGACAGATGCCGATCCAGCGTCGTATCCCGAAGCGCGGTTTCAACAATATTCATCGTGTTGAATACAAAGTTTTCAATCTTGGACAAATCGATCAGCTGGCTGAGAAGTACGGTATTTCAGAATTTACCTTGACAAACTTATACAGTAATAGGCTGATCAGTCAGCATGATAAAGTAAAGATCCTGGGAAACGGGGAGATCAAAAGCAAACTGACATTTAAAGTAAATGCAGTGAGCGAAAAGGCAAAAGCAGCTATTGAAGCAGCCGGTGGCTCCATAGAAATTCTTGCCTGATTTTCCTTAACTTGCAATGGCGCATGTTAAATGCGTCTTTTTTGTTTTATGTTATTTAAATCGCTCTGCATCCGTGAAAAAATTATTTAAAACACTTAAGAATATCTGGAGCATTGAGGAATTGCGCAGCAAGATCCTCTTTACTCTGTTGTTGGTTTTTATTTACCGTGTTGGTGCCCATATTGTGTTACCCGGCATCGATCCTGATACGATCGGTGGGGCAATGCGAAACTCACAAGGCGGAATATTAGGTTTGATTGATACGTTTGCAGGTGGTGCTTTCTCACAGGCATCCATCTTTGCTTTGGGTATTATGCCCTACATCTCTGCATCGATCTTTATGCAGTTGATGACAGTATTGGTTCCTCAAATGCAAAAGTTGCAGAAAGAAGGCGATAGCGGCAGGAAAAAGATCAACCAGTGGACACGGTATTTGACCGTGCTTGTTACATTGGTGCAGGCATCAGCATATGTTACCTATTTAAACCAGATGACACAGCAAGACGGAAAGGTGCCTGGTTTTGAAAATTATTTCTGGTACACCACGGTGATCATTCTTACGGCAGGGACTTTATTTGTGATGTGGTTGGGAGAGAAGATCACTGATAAAGGATTGGGTAATGGAACCTCCCTCATCATCATGGTGGGTATCCTGGCACGGTTGCCTCAATCTACCGTGCAGGAATTCGCTAACAAATCCACAGGCGGTGGTGCGGGAGGTGGTATCTTGATCTTCATCATTGAGATATTCATTTTAATAACAATCATTCTCGGGTGTATTCTATTGATACAGGGAACAAGAAAAATCGCCCTGAACTATGCAAAGCAGATCGCTGGCGGCAACAGGCAATTCACAGGTGCAAGACAATTCCTACCAATTAAAGTCAACAGTGCCGGTGTAATGCCTATCATCTTTGCACAAGCTATTATGTTCCTGCCAACGTTGTTTTCTTATTCCAATTCCAATACGGCGCAAGGCATTGGAAAAATATTTTCCAATCCGTCCAATGTTTGGTATATGGTTGTTTATGCCACGGTAGTTATCGGTTTTACTTTCTTATACACGGCCTTAATATTTAACCCAAAACAGATTGCTGATAACCTGAAGCAAAACAATGGATTTATTCCGGGTGTGAAACCCGGACAGCCTACCGCTGATTATATTGGTGCGGTGATGGATAAAGTGACGTTGCCGGGCGCAGTTTTGCTGGCATTTGTTGGTATTCTGCCCGGTATTGCTCAAAGACTTGGCGTCACACAGGAGTTTGCAAGCTTTTTTGGAGGCACCTCGTTATTGATCATGGTGGGCGTAGTGCTTGATACTCTTCAGCAAATCGAAACACAATTGCTCATGCGGCAATACGATGGTTTGATGAAGAGTGGAAGAATACAGGGAAGGCAAACGGTGACCCAGGCTTCAGTATAATTCACTCACGAGCCACCAACGGACGCTTCATTAATATTGAATGTTATCGTGGCGAAGTGAACTCCTCAGTATGTAGAGGCTACTTCTCATACCCACGAGCCACCGAAGATACTTTCACTAATTTTCATTCAACTGTGGCGAAGTATACTCCTCAATTTTATGGAAATTGGTTCGCCTTATTCACGAGCCACCGAAGAATCTTTATTAATTTTGAATATTATCGTGGCGAAGTGAACTCCCGGAATCGGGGGGATTGCTTCGTCCTTAAATACTTTAAATTTCCAAATACTTTAAACCCGGGACTCGCAAGTATAGATGATCATCATAAAAACAAATGAAGAAGTAGAGCTAATGCGCAAAAGTGCTTTGCTGGTAAGCAGGACGCTTCGCGAAGTTGCGGCTGTACTAAAGCCAGGCGTCACTACTCTTTCATTGGATAAAATGATCGGCGAGTTCATTCATGATCACAAGGCTGTACCTTCTTTCTTAAACTATAACGGCTATCCGTTCAATTCATGCGTTTCGGTAAACGATGTGGTGGTCCATGGGTTTCCTAATAAAAAAGAGTTAAGAGATGGCGATATTATTTCAGTTGATATCGGCGTGATATTAAATGGATGGCATGGTGACCATGCGTACACGTTCGCTATTGGCGACCCCGGAAAGGAAGTGATGCAATTGATAAAAGTAACAAAAGAATCGTTGTACAAGGGAATTGAAAAAGCGATTGCCGGCAACAGGATAGGAGACATCTCATTCGCCATACAAGAGCATACCGAAAAGAAATATGGTTATGGTGTGGTGAGAGAATTGGTGGGTCACGGTCTTGGAAGAAGCATGCATGAGGATCCGCAAGTGCCAAACTATGGTAAGCGGGGCAGCGGTGTCAAATTAAAAGAAGGAATGGTATTGGCCATTGAACCCATGATCAATCTCGGAAGAAAGGAAGTGTTCACTGAAAGTGATGGGTGGACGGTGAGAACTAAGGATGGCAAGCCTTCGGTTCATTTTGAACATGATGTTTGTATAAGAAAAAACAGTGCAGACATTCTATCAGATTATACACACATAGAAGCAGCCGAGAAGACAAATGTTAATTTGTATACCGGTGAGGAGATTGTTGTTTAAGTTTTCTTGTATTCCCATTCCCACACGTCACCATCTTCTGGGTCATTGACACTGCCAAGTAAAATAAAATTATTCTTCTCCAGGATCCTTGTGGAGTAATTGTGTTCCGGAAGAGTTCTTGCTGTTATTCGCACTGATGGATCGGTTGCAAGCGACAGTTCAACCAGGTGTTTACAAATTCTTGTGCCGATACCTTTTTGCCGGTAGTTGTCCATCGTTCCGTATGATATTTCAACAGTATGATCAACGGGTCTTCCTTTGAAGGCACCGCTGCCAATCAATTCACCATTTTCTTCTGCGTAATAGCATATCCATGGTGGATTGAATCCAACTCGCTTGTAAAATTCAATACACATATTGAGCGTTTCAGTGCATAAAGGATTGTTGGCAAATACTTCGTTTTCTGAAAGCGTTCGCTTTATCGGTAGGAGGCGCATATTGTTGTTTAAGTGGTTTAAAACTAAATCAAAGGTAATTCCTGTGGACATCATTATTGGTTGATAGTGTGCGTATGGCTAATAATCTAACTGTCTCTTCAATTGCACATAGCTCCTCGCTGTCAAGGGAAGCAGAACAAAAAGTAAAAGGAACCACCAGTTCTTCAGGATAACCAATAGAACAACAACGATCAGTAAGAGATAGAAAGGATACCCCACCAGTGACAAGGAAATCTGCATCGCATCGACATGTCCTGTATCCTTATATTTCTTATTCACCCAGTATTTTATCGGCAAATAAAACGGGGCGTGTACAAGCCAGCCGATAGCTGCGGGGATCGCTAATAAAATATTTGTAAGCACAGGTATCTTTATTTTCAATAACTCTGCCTGCTTTTGTTTATCGGATTTGTTTATTTCATAGACCAACGGCCTCAGTTCCTGTTGGAGTGTATTATTGAAGACCTGGTTAAAAGCGCCATCGCTTAGATTCTTATCAAAATCATTGACAGGAATAAGATTGCCGAAATTGATGAAAAGATTTTTGCCAAAACGTTGAAATGCGCTATAATTAATGCCTACGGGCAGGATTTTTAATGGAATATTTTCCTGCAAACATTTATACGCCAGTCTTGCTGTTCCTTTTTTTAAAGGCCGCAAATGCCATTCATTTATGCAAAGTCCTTCGCTAAAAATGAGAACAATGCCATTGCGTTTAAAAATCTCAACACAGGCAGTAAATGTTTTATAGTTTTCCGAAAGATTTTCGACACCTTCCGTAGGCCGGTAAACGGGCAACATCTTTAATTTAAAAAGAATATTGGTAACTGTTTTATTTAAGAACGCATCTCCTCTTGTTAAGGACCAGACCGGTTGTTCAAAAAGAATATCCATGATCACTGCATCCAGGAAGGAATTGGGATGATTGCAGGCCAGTATCAACGGGCCTTTTTCAGATAACAGCGTTGGCTTATTTATAATAATTCTCCGGCAAAATATTTTGGCTGCAAGTCGAACAATTATTTTTAAAATGGGATATAACAATCCTGGAATTTATATTTTCAAATGGATTACAGAAGCCTGTAGCGCATTTCCACTCTTTCATCGTTCCTATAACGAACTTAATAAAAATTCATCGTTCTTTGTTTTATGGGGAAACAATTACTTGTTATCGGGGGCGGGGCAGCCGGGTTTTTCTGTGCAGTAAATGCAGCCAGGATGAATCCTGCACTAAAAGTTACGATCATTGAAAAAGGCAATAAGCTTTTATCAAAAGTAAAGGTGAGTGGTGGTGGCCGGTGCAATGTTACACATGCATGTTTTGATATCGCCGAAATGAGCAGGCAATACCCACGAGGCCAGCATTTCGTAAAAAAAGCATTTCATCAATTCTTTACTACCGAAACGATCAAATGGTTTGAAGAACGGGGCGTGAAATTGAAAACTGAAGGAGATGGCAGGATGTTCCCTGTTACGGATTCTTCACAAACGGTCTTTGATTGCCTGCTGAAGGAAGCTAACAAATTCGGAGTAAACATTGTTTTGAGGTCCGAGGTCAGAAGTCTGAAGTATGAAGGAGGAATGTTTCATGCAGAATTATCAGGTCTCTCCAAGGGAGTCCTTTCGGACAGACATCAAACTTCAGACTTCGTCTGTATTGCAAGTGGCGGCTATCCAAAATCAGCGATGTTTGATTGGTTGAAAGAAATGGGGCATTCAATTGAAGAACCGGTTCCTTCATTGTTTACTTTCAATTTGCCGGGTCATGCGATCACAAAGCTGATGGGCATAAGTGTTGAAAACGCGAGAGTGAAAATAATTGGAGCAAAACTGGAAGAAACCGGCCCGTTGTTAATTACACATTGGGGGTTGAGCGGACCCGCGGTGCTAAGACTGAGTGCCTGGGGTGCGCGGCAGTTGGCAACATACAATTGGGAATTCGAGACAGTTATCAATTGGATCCCGGAATTCAATGAGCAAAGTTTGAAAGAAAAATTTTTGCACTTCAGAAAAATACATCCATCACAGAAGATCGTTAATAAAAACCCATTAGGATTGCCGGCAAGACTATGGGAGTTCTTAGCTCAGCAATCCGGAGTAAAAAATGATTTGCGCTGGGCGGATCTGCCAACTTCTGAACAAAAGAAGTTCATTAAAAATCTTTGTGGCTATGAATGTAAAGTAATTGGGAAAACAACTTTTAAAGAAGAATTTGTAACGGCAGGCGGAATTAAATTATCCGAGATCGACCCGAATACAATGATGAGTAAAAAGGTTCGGGATCTTTTTTTTGCAGGTGAAGTATTGGATGTGGACGGAATTACCGGAGGATTCAATTTTCAGCATGCATGGAGTAGTGGCTTTATAGCAGCGAAAACCATCAGTGGTTCGATGTTTTCCAATAATCAATAATTATTAATTAATAATTATCGATTATTTGCCGGCAACCCAATTCAAGAGAGATAAATCGGAGCTACAATAGTTGAACGGAGCGTCGCAACAGCAGTCAAATCAAGGCGTTAAAGCTGGTTACAAAATCAAAAAACTATCAACTCCGGACTCGAGACTCCAAATTAATTGCCCTATCTTTGCCGCCCTCCGGTCCCGATAGTATCGGGATAAAGCCCGGATTATTTATCATGTTTTTCAAACAAAATTTTAAACAACTAAACGCTGATGAACAGGAGTCTGCTGGTGGCGATGGCCAGGCAGCTGCAGCGACAACAAATTCACCTGTTGAGGCAACTTCAGTTGCTGAAGCTCCGCAAACCGAAACTCCATCTGCGCACGATGATTTCGATTGGAGCGTTGACAAACGAAATGTTACTTCTTACACCAAAGATGAAAAAGAGAAGTATGAGAAGGTTTATGACAGAACTTTTGTTCAGATCACTGACGGCGAAATGATCAAGGGGACTGTGGTTGGTCTCACAAAAACTGATGTGGTACTTAACATCGGGTTTAAAAGTGATGGTCTTGTATCATTGAACGAATTCCGCGATCTGCAAGGCTTGAAAGTTGGCGATGAAGTGGAAGTGATGGTGGTGGAAAAAGAAGACCGGGAAGGGCACTTAAATCTTAGCCGTCGTCAGGCACGTATCACCCGTGCATGGGAACGCATTGTTGAAGTACACAAAACCGGTGAGGTTATTACCGGGTTGGTTACTAACAAAACAAAAGGTGGATTGATCGTTGACGTATTTGGAATGGAGACATTTTTGCCGGGTTCACAAATAGACGTGAAGCCAGTCACCGATTACGATCAGTTTGTCGGAAAAACAATGGAGTTCAAAGTGGTTAAGATTAATGAAGCCATTAAGAATGCTGTTGTATCTCACAAGGCGCTTATTGAAAGTGATATCGAAGCACAACGTGCGGAGATCATGAGTAAGCTTGAGAAGGGCCAGGTGCTTGAAGGAACGGTTAAGAACATTACTGACTTTGGAGCATTCATGGATCTTGGTGGTCTTGATGGCCTGCTGTACATCACTGACATTTCATGGGGTCGTATTTCTCATCCTTCAGAAGTATTGAAACTCGATCAGAAGATCAACGTGGTGGTACTTGATTTTGATGATGAGAAAAAACGGATCAGTCTTGGCTTAAAGCAACTCACGCCGCATCCATGGGATGTATTACCTGAAAATATTGCCGAAGGGAATATTGTGAAAGGAAAAGTGGTCAATATTGAAGACTACGGCGCTTTCCTGGAAATTCAGCCTGGTGTTGAAGGTCTTGTTCACGTAAGTGAAATCACCTGGGCAAACACGCCGATCAATGCCAAAGAATTCTTCAAGCTTGGTGATGAGCATGAAGCTAAGATCGTGACACTTGATAAGGCAAACCGTAAGATGAGCCTTTCCATTAAGCAACTTTCGCCTGATCCCTGGAATGATATTGAAGTTAAATTCCCGGTGGAAAGCCGCCATAAGGGCTTAGTAAAAAACATCACGCCTTATGGTGTGTTTGTTGAGCTGGCTCCCGGCATCGGCGGTATGATCCATATCAGCGACCTGAGCTGGTTAAAGCGTTTTAATCATCCAAGTGAATACACCAAAGTTGGTGAACACATCGACATTATCATCTTAAGCATCGATAAAGACAATCGTAAACTTCAGCTTGGACACAAGCAATTAGAAGAAGATCCCTGGAACAGCCTCCAGGAAACATTTGCGATCGGCAGTATTCACGAAGGCACCGTTACCCGTCGTGACGACAAGGGCGCAGTCGTCCAGTTGCCTTATGGTCTTGAAGGTTTTGCTCCCAACCGTCATCTTGCAAAAGAAGATGGTAAATCGGTTGGTGCAGATGAGACAATTCAATTCATGGTGATCGAGTTCGATCGTAACGAAAAGCGTATCGTACTATCTCATACCCGTACATGGGAGCAAGCGAAAATTGAAGAGAAGGAAGCTGCCCGCAAGGAAGCAAAAGTTGAAGCTGATAAAACCCGTAAAGCTGTGAAGAACGTACAGGCAAAAGTTGAAAAAGCAACGCTTGGTGACCTTGGTGCTTTAGCAGAGATCAAGGCCAAATTGAAAGAGGAAGAGAAAAGCGGTGGTGGGGAGGAAGCTTCAAAGGATGCTCCAAAGAGTGAGTAATTAATTCCTGTTTCGAATGCCAAAAGTAATATAAAGTCCCCCGATACGATCGGGGGACTTTTTTGTCCCTATTATATATTTTCCGGGTTAAATAAATCCAGCTTCTCCTAATGCGATCACTGCTAACAGAACTCCGACTGCCGCCACTACAAGGACTTTAAATCTTGAGTTGAGTTTGTCTTGAATCTCGGCACGCATAGTAAGTTAATTTTGATATATTGGCAGCAATCTTTAGGCCATATTTATTTTATTATCAATCGTTAGTAAATTTACTGCACCTCATTTCAATGCAAATATTACTTCAACTTCATATCTCAACTTCATTTTTTTAAAATCAACTACCTGTAAATTTTCACTGTTCTCTTTGTTCCGGGCCAAGCCCAGTGAGTAGGTATTATAGAGGCTATTTGAAAGAGCCGCATTTTCCTGCCATATGGGTCGGAATTCATTTGGCTCTTTTATGGTGATCGCTTCACCTAATCTCTCACCGATAGCTTCCGTAAGGTACAGGCCTTTTTCTTTTGCTGCTTTCACGGCTGCAATTTTTAGTTGCCTTCTGAATTCAGTCATCTTACTGTGACTGGTTGATACAATCTGGAAAGTTTGTGTAGCATCATCATCCAGTCTTTCCACAAGTTTATCCATCAGGTCACCGTTTTTGAATTTTACCTGGTAAGTGATACTTGTAAAGAGGTAAGGATCTTTCTTTCTTTTTTTCCAGGAAAATGGGTTGTCACCAGTGAACGTTACAATGCTGATCGCTGAGTCAGGTATGCCCAGAGTCTTTGCAGATTCGAGAAATTGTTTTTTTAGTGATTCGATATCTTTTTTGTCTTCGCCTCTTTTCTGGTATTCTTTCAGTTCGACATTTACAAAGATCTCATCAGGAATAATTTCCATTTCGGCGCTGCCACTGACCGTTATTGTTTTGGGAAATGGATTGTTTGTAAAGATGGGCTGCATTTGTTGAGCGGTAAGAAAATTCGCAGCGAAGGAAATGCTGACTACGATTATAAGTTTTTTCATAAATTATTTTTTTGGTTTGATGCTGATTGAGGGGTTTTTACACAAGTTAACAGATGCTGATACCAGCTGACAAGTAAGGGTTGTGAGCTGGTGGCCTTCTCGTTAAGGAGAAAGCCGGGATGAGGTTTATGTACAAATCCTTAATTTGGGCTATCAATTATCATATGCCGGGATTTACTCAAAGACTTAAACATATAAAACCACTGCGGTCAATTATTTATGCTATTGTCGGAATTGTTTCTTACCCGGGTCTTACGCTGTTAAATAAGTTGAAAATATCAGGTACCGAAAACATCAGTAAGTTACCAAGGCATAATGTTCTTTTTGTAAGCAATCACCAGACTTATTTTGCTGATGTTATAACGTTTCTTCACATTTTCTGTGCTGTAAAATGGGGTAAAAAGAACCGGCTGGGCGTTCCATATTATCTATTGAATCCATTTACCCGTGTGAATTATGTAGCAGCAGAGGAAACAATGCGGGGAAGCTGGATCAGCCGGCTGTTTGCATTGGCTGGTGCATTAACAGTAAAAAGAACCTGGCGTTCGGAAGGCAAAGAAATACGAAGAGGTCTTGATCCTTCGGATACAAGGAAAATTGAAAGAGCGTTGAGTGAAAATTGGGTGATCACATTTCCCCAGGGAACAACGAAACCATTTGCGCCCGGTAGAAAAGGAACGGCATTGATCATTAAAAGAAATAAACCAATTGTTGTTCCTGTTGTCATCAGTGGTTTTTGGCGTGCATTCAATAAAAAAGGATTGAAGTTTAAAAAGAAAGGCTCCCTTCTTTCAGTTACATTCAAAGAACCTTTACAAATAGATTATGGTGCTCCGCCGGAAGATATCTTGGACAACATAATGGATGCCATCGAGCAAAGCAAAAAATATATGATGCAGGGGGCTCATCATTGGCGAAATATCGACAAATAACCAGTAATTAATAATCATTAATTATTGAATATTAAAAAGGGCTTTTAATTCAGTAGCATCACCCGGTTTCATTTTTCCGCCAAGTATCAGTCTTACCTGTCTTCTTCTTAATGCTCCATCGAATAATTTTTGCTCTTCTTCTGATTCAGGCGTCATGGAAGGCACAGGTCTGGGTTTACCATGGGGATCCAAAGCGACAAATGTGAAGTAAGCTCTATTGCTTTTGTATTTGTACTGGTGAAGCACATCTTCGCCCCAGACTCTTATATGCACCTCCATAGAAGTGTTGAATGCCCTGGAAATTTTTGCTTCGATATGAACGACATTTCCCAGTTTGATCGGCGCTTCAAAAGAAATATTGTCCACGGAGGCGGTGACAACAGGTGACCCGCAGTGTTTCATTGCAGACAATGCTGCGCAAATATCCATCCAGTACATCAATCTGCCACCCATCAGGTTTCCGAATGTGTTGGTATCATTAGGCAAAACCAATTCTGTCATTATTACCTGGCTATCCGCAGGTTTTTTTGTTTCCATAAAATATTTTTATAAAGATACAAGGTAGATAGTATAAGGCACAAGGTATAAGGCACAAACAACAAGGACAACCAAGAAGATTTTGTAACATAACTACAGTCAGCCGGAACCCTGATCCTTGTGGCTTGTGTCTTCGAGCTTTCCCCTTACTTTTGCCCGTCCGAACGGAAGAGGTCATCAATAATAAATCGACTATTTCATCCGTGCGGGTCCATTCTCAAAGATTCAACAGATTGCTATGGAGGCACAGCCGGTAATTAGTTTCGACAATACAGAGATCGCATTCGCCTATAAATCCGACAAAGAATTAAAAAAAGCTCATTTTCTTTTTTCATTGATGGGAAAATCATGGTTGGTGAAATTGGGTACGCTACTGACACCGCCGCTTGTAAAATGGAATCTTCCTTTTATCAAGCCGACGATCCGCAGTACGATATTTAAACAATTTGTCGGAGGAGAAACACTGGAGCAGAATGTGGTGGTTGCTGATAAACTTGAACAATTTGGTGTCCAGGTAATACTTGATTATGGTGTGGAAGGCAAAGAAGGCGAAGAGAATTTTGATCATGCCTGCGATGAATTTATCCGCGTGATAAATTATGCCGCCACCCAGCCAAATATTCCTTTCATGAGTGTGAAGGTTACCGGCTTTGCAAGATTTGGGTTATTGGAGAAAATGGATGCAATGATGCATCAGCATCCAGGCAGCCTGATGAAAAAATACCTGAAAGCAATCGAGGATCTGCCGGCCAATGAAAGAGAGGAATGGCATCGTGTAAGAAGAAGGATGTTGAGCATATGCGAAACGGCTGTCAAAGGAAACGTGGGTGTTTTTGTAGATGCAGAAGAAACATGGAT
>JAICPX010000454.1 GCA_025929635.1 Chitinophagaceae bacterium | reverse complement strand
TGTTTCCCTCCAGTTGCCATTTTACAGGTTGCCCTGTCCCCAACAATGTGATCCTGCTTTCTTTTTTTGGAATATTGAATTGCCAGGTGATCTCTTTTGGATTTGGCTGACCCTCCGGCAAACAAACCAGCGCATAACGCATACCGGTTTTCATATTTTGAGTAAACCAGGTATTGCCATCGCGGTAATTTTTTGTTGTCCTGGTATTATAGATCGCTTCACCATTTTTATCCATCCATTTTCCTACTTCTTTTAAACGTTGTATCGCTTCTTCAGTAAATGTTCCATCTGGTTTTGGACCAACACCCAGCAAAAGACTGCCTCCTTTCGCTACCACCTCTATTAATGTATGGATGACCTTTGTAGAAGATTTATAGTTATCATTTGGAACATATCCCCAGTTGTTCGCCAGCGTCATGCAACTCTCCCAGGGATGATCAAGCTGTTTTTCGGGAATGCGTTGTTCCGGTGTTTGATAATTTTCATAACGCCCATGAACTGTCCGGTCGACGATAAGCAAACCGGGCTGCGCCTTTCTCGACATTGCCGCAATCTTTGGCATATCGATATCCTGGCTCCAGTCCGGTATCCTTGCACCCCATGATAATACTTCAGCATTTACGGTTTCCCGCGGTCTTACCCACCCGCCATCTAACCAGAGAATATCGATCGTTCCATAATTATGCATGAGCTCACTGACCTGGTTATAAGTAAACTCCTTGAATTTATTCCAACGCCATGGATATTTTCGAATGTCATAATTATTGTTCCGGTCTGCCACACCATATTTCGGCCACCAGTAATATTCAGAATGCCAGTCTGGTTTTGAAAAGTAAGCACCGATCATAAAATCCTCTTTACGGAAAGCATCGAAAACATGTTTCGCCACATCGGCTTTTGGATTGTTTTTGAAAGGCCCTGCCGATATTTTAAAATCTGTTTGCTTAGTATCAAACATGCTGAACCCATCGTGATGTTTTGTTGTGAATACCACATAACGCATTCCTGCTTCTTTGGCAACTTTGGCCCAGCCTGCAGGATCAAAGTTGACCGGGTTAAAATCCTTCATCTGTCCCCAATACCATTTTTTGTAATCTTCATATGCAATCGTACTGTCGCGGTCGATCCAGTCCTCTGAACACAAGGTCCATGATTCAACAATACCGGGAACGGCATATAAACCCCAATGCAGGATGATCCCGAATTTTTGATCCTGCCATTTTTCAAGCTTCGCTTTTACCTCCGGCTCCGCAGGCCACTCATAAGTTGAAGATTGAGGATGGACACCCTGTTGACCAGGAGTCAAAAGAGTTAACGTGGTAAAAATTCCTGCAAGAAAAATTCTAATTACCAGCTTATGTTTTCCCATAACATTATTGTTTTGTCCGTTACTATCCTATTCACCCGGCATAGTCCTGCCTGTTGGCAGATCTTTATTCTTTTCCAAAATTATTTGCGCTGCAATGCTGATAGCAATTTCCTTTGTCGTTTTACTATAAATATTCATTCCTATCGGGGCAAAAACTTTTGAAAGACTGTCTTCCTCAACGCCTTCCTGTTTTAGTTCTGTAAACAGCTTTTCATTTTTTTTCTCACTCCCCAATAAACCGAGATAATAGAATTTTTTATTTAAAAGCTGCTTCAAAACGATCTTATCGGTGCGATACCCGATGGTCATGATTACAACAAAATCATCTTCAGTTGCATTTAGGTTTTCAGCTATTGATTCGTAGTTAATTAAAAACTTTTCATCGGCGAAAGAATTTTGTTCGATGGTGTTTAATTCCGCCCGGTCTTCATAAAGTTTGACATAAAATCCAAGAAAATGCATCAACGCAGATAAGGCCAGCGCGACATGACCGCCCCCGATAATATGAATTACCGGTCTTTGATTAATAATTTCTGTATACCCCCAATCTGTTTCAGTTTTGTAACCTGGCATTGTACCTGTATCCGCAGTTACTTTAATTCCAGCCGGTGAAAGATGAATAGCCTTCCTTTCATTTTTTCTTTGTGCATCTATTATTTGTTTGATTTTTTTTGAGACCGAAGCATTCAAAGGCATTAAGACATTCAGCTGGCTGCCTGAACAGATCATTCCTGACTGATCGCTGGCATGCTCTTTATCATGGAATTGTTTTACGACGCTGACTCTGTTTATCCCGGATGAAAGAAGTGATTTTGATCTTTCGACTAGCTTATATTCCATGATCCCACCCCCGATGGTTCCGCACATTTCACCATTTGCAGTCACCGCCATTTTAAAACCCCTGCGACCAGGCGAACTTCCCTCACTCTCCACCACATACAATAACATGACATCAATGTTTGCTGACAATTTATTAAATATAAATTCCCAAACATCCTGGCCCCCTAATCCCGATAGCGATCGGGACCCCGAAGGAGGACTTTTGAAGTCTTTACGAATTGATTTTCCTTTTCGCTTCAATGGTTCCTTCTATTTTTTTCTGTTCTCCAAGATCTTTTTAAATGAACGCCCCCGGATCTCATCCAGTGTAAGACCGGTCGCCAATACTTCTTCCTCAGTGATCGCCCCGCTATTCAATGCCCGCAAGAAATAATTCAGCAAACCTTGCCCGGTTGCTGCATCATCAAATACATCACCGATCAATGTTGCTCTTGCTGCTTTTTCTACAAAAGTCTTTAAGCGTTCAACAGCATCATCATAACTCTCCAAAAAAAATGCAAATACCGCTGCATAACGCATCGGGAATTGAGCCGGATTCAGGTCCCATCCCTGGTAAAATCCATTCCACAATGAATGCCGGATATGATCATAACCTTTTCGCCAGGCGCGGTGAACAACGGCTCTATTTTCTTCCATTTGTTCTTTTGTCAAATTATCACCCCGATGCGGACCGATGGGCATTGTATTCGTAGCACCATCGCTTAACCAAATACCGGTATGTGCCAGCGCAACCTTTGTCATATGATGAGCAAAATCACAAACAGGATGATCCATCTCCTGGTATTTGGCTGTGATACTGCAACTGGCTGTATAATCATACGTCCCGAAATGCATCGCAATGCATCTCCCATTGCTTGCTTTAATGAATTTATAAAGAGGATTTGTACCATCAATAGCCATGATGGATTGCGTTGTTTCGACCATCATTTCCATTTGCAGACTCCCCTTCTCCATTTTTAATTCCTGCTCGAATATGTCAAAGAACGCCGCTAATGTTGCCGGTTGTTCCGGTATGGTCACTTTGGGAAGCATTACAATAAAATTTTCAGGAAGCTTTCCTCCCGTTTCTTTTATCAGCGTGCTTAAAAAAATATCCAGCGTTCTCAATCCTCTTTCCTTCATCTCCTCAGTAAACGGTTTGATACGAATACCGATAAATGGCGATAATGTTTTTTCTTTCATTCCTTTGGCTACTTCTTTGGCAGCGGTTATTGCTGTTTCATCTTCTTCTTCATTACTGCGATTACCATAACCATCTTCAAAGTCAATCCTGAAATCTTCAATGGCTTCTGTTTTTAATTTAGCAATGACCTTATCATAGATTTTTTTGCTAAAACCAGGATCATCAAAGCCAAATACCTTCCCAAAAATGTTAGGGCCTGGTGCATAGGCCTCCAAAACTTCCAACGCTCTTTCACCTAATGTTTTTGCAGAATCATATTTAAAAAGATTCGCACCTCCATAGAGCGTATGAACCGGTTGCCTTTCACTCCTGTCACCGGGATAGATCTTTTGAAATGCGGTATTCGCTTCCCGTAAACTGTTAAAGAGTTTTTCTTTTTTAGCTGGTGGAATTGTATATCCCATATTTAAGTCTTTATCTTTTTTGTCCGATATATATCACCACAGGGTGGAGCCCTGTGAAGATACCTACCCTAATGAACGACTCTACTTCAAAGCCCCGAAGGGGCGATATA
>JAICPX010000438.1 GCA_025929635.1 Chitinophagaceae bacterium | reverse complement strand
AGATATATGCAGGACAGAATCAATTTGCTGCAAGCATTGTATACTTAAATAAGGCACTGGGATTGTATAAAAAAGATGAGAACACTCAGATGATCGGTCAAGTGTACAGTGATTTTGCCGATATCTATAAGCAGTTAAATAAACATGACAGCGCAATTTTATTTTATAGAATGGCGATAAGTATTGCTGACAGTGTCCAGGACCTGAAAAATCTTTCTACCTATTATTCGGATCTTGCCGATCTGTACATCAACCAGGGAAAATATGGAGACGCCGAAACAAGTGCAACCAAAGCTGTGCAGTATGCCAACGAGCAGGAAAACAATTTGCAACTGGCAACTGCCTATAATCATCTTTCAAATTTATATTTGAAGCAAGGAAAATTTCCGCAGTCTGTTGAGGCTGGCCGGCAGGCCCATGATTTTGCTCTACAGGAAAGCAATTTGCTTTGGCAGAAAGAATCGGCAACTATTTTGGCAAATGCATATCACCACATAAAAGATTTTCCCAATGCATACAGGTTTCTTTCTATCAGTAAAGAACTTAACGACAGCATACTCCGCCAGCGATATGATGAAGAGATCGCCGGTTTGCAAACAAATTTTGAAATAAGGGGAAAAGACAAAGAGATCCAGCTGCTGAACAAAGACAAAGAATTGCAGCAACAAAAGCTATCGCGGCAAAAGGTGCTGATCGCAGGAGGTATTGCATTGATGATGTTTTTATTAACAGGGATTGGGTTGCTTATAAGCCGCTACCGTCTTCGCCAGCGAATGAAAGAATTGCAACTGCGTAATGAGATTGCTGCAGACCTGCATGATGAAGTAGGAAGTTCTTTAAGCAGTATTCACATGTTAAGTGAAATGGCCTCGGCAAACTCATCTCAGGATGTATCTCAAAAAGAAATACTCAATAAAGTGAGCGGCTATACAAAAGAGACAATGGAAAAAATGGGAGATATCGTTTGGATGATAAAGCCCGCGGACCAGGAAGGACTAAGGGAAAGAATGCATCGCTTTCTTCACGAGATGTGCAATAGCCGAAATATCAATTGCACATTGAATGCGGATGGATTATTGCAGTTAAAATTGGATACGCATCAGCGCAAAGGGCTTTATCTTGTTTTCAAGGAAGCAGTAAATAATGCTGTAAAATACTCTGAAGCAAAGAATATAGATGTAATCATTAAAGAAAGTCATGATAAAATAAATATGGTCGTAAAAGATGATGGAAAAGGTTTTGATCTCAACCTGAACGGAAAAGGTAATGGTCTTGATAATATGAAAAACAGGGCAAAGGAGTTGGGAGGACAGACGAAAATAGAATCTGCTCCAGACAAGGGAACAGTCGTCTCGATGAGCGTGCCTGTATAGTCGTGAGTCGTTAGTCGGTAATTCGCACGTCGCAGATTGATGTTCAGAAGTCCGGTCTGCGATACTATTGACTATTGACTACGGACTAATTACTATTCACCGTCTCACCCATATTCGCTATTGGAAAACTTCGTATAATTACCAATTTTGTAAAAAGGAAATTTTGACAAGAGTTACAATTTTTGAAGACAATAAACATCTCCGCGAGACCCTTTGTATTTTGATAAACGGGGCCAATGGATTTAACTGCAGCGGCGCTTATCCTAATTGCAATGATATGATCGCTTTGCTGAAGGCGGGACCCTGTGATATTGTTTTAATGGACATTGAAATGCCGGGAATGAACGGAATTGAAGCAACCCATATTATCAAAGAACATTTCCCTGATATTCACGTATTGATACAAACGGTTTTTTTTGAGGACGAGTATATCTTTAATGCCATTTGTGCCGGTGCATCGGGTTATATTTTAAAAACTACTTCACCTGCCGGTTATCTTGAAGCCATTGCTGACGTGAGTGCAGGTGGTTCGCCTATGACGCCGGGTATTGCACGCAGAGTAATGGAATTATTCAGGAATAAAATGCAACCTGCTGCTTCAAACGATTATCAACTCACTGCACAGGAAAAAAAAGTTTTGCAATTACTTGTGGAGGGTAAAAGCTATAAAATGATCGCAACAGAATTATCTGTTGCGTTCGACACAGTTAAGAGTCATATCCGAAATATCTACGCCAAGCTTCATGTCAACTCCGGCACCGAAGCAGTTTCAAAAGCTATCAGAGATAGAATTGTTTAAAGGAATTTCTTCGTAATGATTTTTTGCAATCGTATTTTTTCTATTCACCATTGAGCATTCACCGTTCACCATTTCACCCATATTCGCTATTGCGGAAGGTTAGCTGGTTATTCATCTTTGAGAGATAATAAATCATCTAACATGAAAAAGAGCGCAACCGTATTCATTTTACCAACCTTGCTGTTCAGCAAAAAAGTTTTTGTGAAGTATTCATTGGTAATGCTTCTGTGTATAATTCATTTTTTGGGTTTGGCACAGCAAGGTGTTGCAATCAATGGAGACGGCAGCGCTCCTCATGCAAGTGCCATGCTGGATATAAAAAGTACCAATAAAGGATTTCTTGCTCCGAGAATGACCAGTGCGGAAAGAGCAGCTATCGTTTCTCCTGCACTTGGTTTATTGGTTTATGAAACAACCAGCAATGCGATTTGGGTGTATAATGGAACTACCTGGGTTCAATTAGGGTCTGGCGGCAGTTCGCCCTGGACAGTTTCAGGTAACAATATCTATAATTCAAACAGTGGGAATGTTGGCATAGGAACTTCAGCAACGCCTTCCAGGCTAACTGTTGAAGGTAATATGCTGGTCAGGGAGGGCAATATTGTCATAGATGATCCTTTCGGCGGATTGTTCTTCAAAACTGATAATATCAATAAAGGCTATATGCAGTTGCGGGGAGCAAATTATGATATGAAGCTTGGGACGATTGGATTGAATACAACAGGTAAGTTAGTATTCGAAACTCAAAACATAGCAAGAATTACAGTAGAACCAGGTGGTAATGTTGGTATTGGCTATACTGATCCAACAGCAAAATTTGATGTGAATGGTAATATAAGAGCTGCCGGAGATCTTGTACTTAATGAAGGTTTATTAAGGATATTCTATCCCTCAGATTCCAAGTTCTGGCAGATGCGGTATAGCACTACTGCAGACGGTTTGTATTTTGAAGAAAACGGAGCCGACAGATTAATTCTGAAAGATGGAGGGAATGTAGGCATTGGAATAAATCCAACACAAAAATTGCATGTCAATGGAAATGCATTGGTAGCAGGGGACGTAACGGTCAATGGCACAAGCCCAATCATACAATTACAGGAATCGGGAGTTAATAAAGGATTTGTTCAATTATCTGGCGATAATCTTCGTGTTGGCACAAATAGCAATAATACGAATGGAAGTTTTGTTGTTCGTGTAAATGGTGACGATCGATTGCTGATTGACGGTGGAGGGGCTGCATTTTTTAGTGGCTCCATAAATGCAGCGTTTAATGCAAACATTCAAGGTAACACCAGCGTCAAAGGATTTATGACCATTGGTTCGACTCAAGGAGGCGCAGGTTACCTATTAAAAGTTGGAGGTAAAGTTATTTGCGAGGAGGTAAGGGTAAAACTGTTAAGCACCGGCTGGCCTGATTATGTTTTCTCTGAAAAGTATAAACTTCCAACACTACAGGAACTTCAAACTTTCATTCAAAAGAATAAACATCTTCCCAATATTCCTTCCGCAGCAGAAGTGGAAAGAGACGGAATAGAATTAGGCGATATGCAAAAAAGGATGATGGAAAAGATTGAAGAGCTCACTCTATATATACTTCAATTGGAAGAAAAAACGCAGAAGCTGCAAGCAGAAATTGAAAACCTTAAATCGTTGCGTAAATAAAAATCTTTTATTATGAAGAATGTTTTATTAAAAAAGCTGTTGCTTTTTTTGATGACAGGTTTTTCAATATGCTGTTATTCCCAGGTTGATATGCCTGCAGAGTTAGAACAACGGCTAAAAGGGAAAAATGATTTTTATGCAATAAAAGCAACTGTCGGAAAATATTATAAGGAAAAGATCTCACAACAGCGTACAACTGATACTGCAATAATAAAACGTTTGAAAAGGCAGGGTAAATTCTGGAATCGCTGGT
>JAICPX010000637.1 GCA_025929635.1 Chitinophagaceae bacterium | reverse complement strand
TTTAGATGATTCTGGCAAATTGTTTTGATACTCCATTAGCTGGATATAGCCTTTCAAACTTGTTAATGGAGTTTTCAATTCATGACTTGCGACGCTGATAAACTCATCTTTTTTGTCCAATTCTTTTTTCTTGTCATCAATATCGATATTCGTGCCTATCCATGCACTGATATTTCCGTAGTCATCTTTGAAAGGGATGGCCTGGGCATGATGCCACCGGTATGTCCCGTCTGATATTCTTCTAAACCGAAATTCATATTCGTAAGGCCTTTTTTCGGTTAATGCCTTTTGCCACTCTTCAATAGTTCTTTCCAGGTCTTCCGGATGAACCAGCTCATTTTGTTTGGTTTTTGAAGTATCGACATCATAACCGGTGTATTCAACCCATCGGCGATTAACATAATCAAGTTGACCATTGGTATCGGCTGTCCAAACAATGACAGGAATGTTGTCGGCTAAAAATTTGAAATATTCCCTACTGATTAAAAGATCCCTGGTCCTTTCTTCCACCTTGTCCTCCAACTCTTCATTCATTTTATAAGCAGCTAGCCTTGCTTCTTCCAATTGTTGATTCTTTAACTGCAATTGTTTCTCGTTCTCCTTTTGTGTAGTAAGATCGGTGAGGATAATGCTTAAGGCAACACCTTCATCCAACTCAAGTGCCGTTACTGAAACCAGGAAGGGAATCAACTCTCCATCCTTATTTTTTAGAAAGATCTCCCCTTTGGTATCAGACTGCCATCCCTGCCTGGTTATCTTTTTAAAAGCAGATCTCCATTTATCCGGTATAAGATCAGCGATCGGTAACCCAACAACTTTTTCCCAGGGAAGGTTTACCATATCTGCAAATTGAGAGTTGCTGTATAAGATCATTCCTTCCTTGTTGAGTGTTACCGCCCCCTCCTTCATTTTTTCTATGAAAACTCGATAGGTATGATCGGCACTTTTCAGAGTATATAGTTGCGAACCGTTTTCGCCCTGGACGATCAACGCATCTACCTGGCCTGTGCGGATCGCATGAAGCGTTTCATTGGCCTCATGCAGCTGCGCTTTCAGGTCCTCTAATTCTTTCAAAAGCTCTTCATATGTTTGGGTAGACTTCATTCGCTGTTATTATTTGTCCAACCAATACCGGTAAGCACCCGTTCCATATCAGACATATCACCGATCAATCTTTTTTCGGGCAATGGATGTTTTTTAACGAGCATAGGTAATGCAACAATGTTCTCTTCTTTTGCAACATAGGGTTGTTGATAAACATCGATCACCTGCAGATCATAATCATCCTTAATATATTCTTCGCAAAGATTCTTCGTATTGGCAATTGCACGCAATGAGTTGGGCGACGCACCAGTTACGTAAAGTCGAAATACATATTGACCGTTTCGATGTTTCGGTCTTGAATTTTTTCTGCTCATCATGTAATCTGTTTCACTGGTCGGATGTTTAGCCCAACAAGTACTTTTTCTTCGTTTGATAAATCGCCAATTATCTTTCTTATCGGCTCCGGAACCTTTCTTACCAGGGTTGGAATAGCAAATATTTGATCGCCTTCTGCTAATTGTGGTTGTTCCAACAGGTCAACGACCTCTATCCTATATTGACCTTTTAGATGTGTCTCACAATACTTTTGAAGGTTCCTCAATGCTGTCACCGATTTTGGCGTCTTTCCAGCCACATAAAGCCTCAATTCCCAGTTTTGTTGATTTTTTGCCATATGTCTATTTGGATCAACTCTTATTACTGTTTTACGTCAATTCATTTCTCTTCTTCTCGCCATTTCCTTCCGGTTACGCTGATCTTCCAAAGCCTGGCCTTTAGGTTTCTGCAATTTCTGTTCCTCTCTTTCTGAACCTAAAAGGACGCCTGACGGCCCGAGATAAATTTCCACGAGTTTTAAACCCTTACCCGTGATCACAAACTCCCTAACCTGGTTTGAATGTTTCATTCCCCGCGATTTCATGATATATAAAAGGCGGTTTCGTTCACCTTTTGACTCCACATCATTCACTGCGATCCATGTATCAACAAGCGATGA
>JAICPX010000220.1 GCA_025929635.1 Chitinophagaceae bacterium | reverse complement strand
TTTTGTATTCAATACGCCCACTACTTCATCAAGACTAGTTTTGTAAACCGGCAACCGGGAATAGTGTAACTCTTCTATCTTTTTTAATACGGCAGGAAAAGGAACATTGTATTCAATTCCGCTTACATCGAGCCTGCTGCGCATTATTTGCCTCACCGATATATCACCAAACTTTACGATGCCTTTTAAAATGTTTTTTTCCTCAATTGATGTTTCTTCATCAGTAGTAATATCAATGGCCTCATCAAGTTCCTGCAAACTGGCTAACCGGCTTTTTGTTACACCCAGTCTTTTACCAATAACATCGGCAATAGCTACCATTCTCCTGCTTATTCGTACTAACAACAAATGAACGCCTTCTATTACATAGGAGCAATCATAAGCCACACGAAGATTATTTTGCGTAGCCCATACTTTGGGCACTATCCGGCAAAAGAAAATAAGAATAAAAGCGATGATAAGTACCTTGATCGATAGCTCCGCGATGTAAGCATACGATCCCAAACTTTCCAACGCACCTCCCAAATTCAGCAATTGATTTATTAAAAAATTTGAAAGAACGATGATGCAGATATTAAAAAAAGTTCCGGCTATCAGCAACGAAGTATATACTTCCTTTGGTTCATCAAGCAGATCAACAATCCGGCGTGCTGCAGCATGCTGTTTTGTCTTTAACATATTGATGTCCTTGCTGTGCAAAGAGAATAAAGCAACTTCACCCGCGGCAATAAAAAAAGAAAGAGCCATCAACGTGAACAATAGTGCAACCAGGATAATAGTTCCATCAGCCTGAACAGCAAGAAAGTTGTAAAGAAGATTATCAGTAATAAATGTAATAACCGAATGATAATCCAATGCAAGAGGTTTTAGTTATAAATCATAATCATACAGGCAGGTATTTACCTGCCTGCGGATATTGCTGCAAAAATATAGTTTTCAGGTAGATTAATTAATAGGGCAAGTCCTGCGAAGCTTCGCTATCGGCAGGAGGAACATCCTGATTTACGTTTTCACTATGGCTGTCAGTATGTGTGCCACCGTCAGTTCTTTTATCAAGCATGATCAGGTTATCTCCAACAACTTCAGTTGCAAATTTCCGGTGCCCTTCTTTATCATCCCAATTGCGTGTTCGCAATCGTCCTTCAATATAAACCAAACTGCCTTTGTGAAGATATTTCTGAGCTAATTCAGCCAATCCACGCCATAAAACAACGGTGTGCCATTCTGTTTGCGATACCAGTTTACCGCCACGGTCTTTGAAAGTTTCAGTTGTTGCGAGTGGAAATTTTGCTACGGCGATATTGCCTTCCAATACTTGTACGTCGGGATCTTTACCAAGATTGCCAATGAGCATGACCCTGTTTACGCCTCTCATAGTGATAAGTTTTTTCGTTTAAAAATCTTCTGTAGAGTTCAATGCTCATTAAAATTAATTTTTTTATTGATAAATCTGAAATAATTAATCTGTTATAAAGGATTCTTTTCAAAATAGGAAGTTATGATCCTGGGAAATGCAAGGCGAAACATTTGTTTTATTGTAACCGGTTTGTAACCAGCAGGAACAATCTCTTTTTTTAGTTCAATCCTGATAAATCTTCCTAATATCTTTTGGTGTGAAAGCTGTTGAGAATAAATAGAGGAAACCGATTGTATTGAATATGATTTCTTGCTTAGGAGCTCAGTGTTTTCCGCTTTACTTAATATTTTCTTTACAGGAACATCCTTTTCTGTTTCTATATAGGGAAATTCATTTAGGTTTTTCCAGATATCATTTGTCATTCTTTTCCTGATATAAATCTTTCCATTATGCCCGATAAGTAAATAATTAAACCAACGTGTCTTTATGCTGATCTTTTTTTCTTTTACCGGCAATTTATCAACCTGATCGTTGTTAAAAGCAAAGCAATAGTTTTTTAAAGGGCAACTATTACAAAGTGGATAAGGCTTACAAATTACAGCACCAAAATCCATCAATGCCTGGTTATAAACGCCCGGGTGTTTTTTATCAAGAAGATCAAATGCCAACCGGATAAAAAGTTTTTTGCCTTTAGTGGAGTCAGTAGGTATTTTGATCCCAAATACCCTTGATAAGATCCTGAAGACATTTCCATCGACAACGGCATATGGAAGGTTATAAGCAAATGAAGCAATAGCAGAGGCGGTATAATGCCCTACGCCTTTTAAGGCCAGAATATTCTCAAACTTGTTGGGGAACTTTCCATCCAGTTTTTTAGAAATGAACCTCGCCGTTTCAATCAAATTACTACATCGTGAATAATAACCCAGCCCTTCCCATAATTTGTACACCTTATCAGTCCTGGCAGCTGCCAGTTTATATATAGTGGGGAAATGGAAAACAAATTTCTCGTAGTATTTCAATCCCTGGTCCACTCTTGTTTGCTGGAGAATGATCTCACTCAGCCAGATTTTATAAGGATCTTTTTCGCCCTTCCAGGGCATCTTTCGGGTATTGCTCTTTCGATTCCATTGGAGCAATAAAACCGGAAATTTTGACAAAAGTTCGTTACGAATTTCCATTGGTTAAAAAAAAATTGCCTATCCCTTTGACAATCACCATATTTTGTCCTACATTAGAGCAAATTAACTGCTAAAATTTTAATAAATGAGAAAAGCTGACCTCGTAAACAAGATATCTGAAAAAACAGGTATTCCCAAAGTGGATGTGCTTGTAACTCTTGAGACTATGTTCAAGGAGGTGAAGGATACTCTGGCGAGTGGTGAAAATATTTATGTCCGCGGCTTTGGCAGTTTCATAACTAAAAAAAGAGCGGCAAAAATCGGAAGGAACATCAAGAAAAACATTGCTGTACACATCCCGGAACATTACATTCCTGCTTTTAAACCCGCAAAAGAATTTGTAGCAGAAGTGAAAAAGCTGGTGGCACCTAAATCTGATGAAGGGCCCGGTGAAGACGCCGATGCTTAATAAATCACAAATTCTTTTTCCACTATCTCCAATCTCAACCTCTTAGGTTAACTTGCGGCACTAAATTTCTCAGGTGAATAAAGCTCAGTGGATCATTATTGGTATTGGCGTATTATTAGTTGCCGGCTTATTTCGTTATGGCAGGAAAGCTGTTAGGCTTTCTGAAGTAAAAGCTCCGCTTCAATCAATAGTTCAAAATGAATTAACTGCTGATTCCATTCTTTTTCATGCAAAAGAAGTTCTCAAACCCCACCAGCTAAAATGGATGAATGATCTTGAACAGTCGGTAATCAGGGGCGATGTAAAATCTCAGAAGCTGAATGTATATCACCAGTTGGCCCATTTCTGGAAAGATTCGGTCGGTCTATTTGAACCGTATATATGGTACGAAGCTGAAGCTGCCAGATTGGAAAATTCGGAAAAATCACTCACCTTTGCTGCCCATTTGCTTTTGGAGGACCTAAGAACCAGGGAAGAAAATGATAGATTAAAGAGATGGAAAGCGCTGCTGGCAAAGGAACTATTTGAGAGATCTTTGAAGATTAATGACAAAAACGATTCAACAATTGTTGGATTGAGTGCCACTAACATTTTCGGAAACATTGCTGAAAACCCGATGGGGGAGATTCAAAAATTGACGCAAGTAGTTAGAAATGACAGCACTAATGTTTTTGCCTTAACAGTGCTTGGGTATGGGGCAATGATGACGAGACAATACGATATAGCCATCAAACGTTTTGGAAGAGTTGTCACCCTGCAACCTGCCAATCTCGAAGCTATTCTTAGAATCGCCGAGGTTTATGAACAAAAGGCCGATACTGCCAATGCTATTAAATGGTATTCCAATGCACTGCCTGTTGCAGCTAACAATCCGAATATGAAAACAGCATTGGAAAGGCGAATAGAACAATTAAAGAAATAATCTTATTGATAAATTAATTTAAACAAAATTCTGAAGTATGCCTTCTGGTAAAAAAAGGAAACGCCATAAAATGGCAACGCATAAGCGTAAGAAAAGACTGAGAAAGAATCGTCATAAAAAGAAGAATAAGTAAGGATGTTTAATAAGTTCAATACGTTTAAGACGGTTCACAAGTTGTTCTCAACCTTTGAACCCTATTGAACCTGTTAAACCTCTGAAACTTTTTCAGTTGCTGGTTGCTGCCGTTAGAGATCAATTTACCCCATCAATTTTGCTGCAATCACCTATCCAACCGTTAAACGGATCTATCACGGACTTTTGGACAACCAGTAGTTAATTACCGGCAGATGGCAGAGTTAAAGGCCATATAATAGTTTTGAACAAAGAACTGATCATAAATGCTGCCCCGCAGGGTGTGGAAATAGCCCTGCTTGAAGATAAAAAACTGGTAGAGCTACATAACGAAAAAAGCGATGCCCGGTTTGCTGTAGGTGATTTGTATTTGGGTAAAGTGAAAAAGCTGATCCCTGGTTTAAATGCTGCTTTTGTGGATGTTGGATTTGAAAAAGATGCATTCCTACACTATACAGACCTGAGTCCGTATGCAAAATCACTTTTGAAGTTTACGCAAACTTCGATCATCCATAAAGCAGATGCCATTGCTGATTTTGGAAATTTTGATAACGAACCCGAGATCATTAAAACCGGTAAGATCAACGAGGTATTGGGAGGAAAACCAAACATTCTTGTTCAGATCTTAAAGGAACCAATTGCAGCAAAAGGACCGCGGTTGAGTTGTGAAATATCCTTACCAGGCCGATTTGTTGTAATTACTCCATTTAATAATATCGTCGCTGTTTCAAGGAAGATCCATTCTTCAGAAGAAAGAAAGCGGTTACAAAAAATAGTCGAAGCGATTAAACCAAAGAATTTTGGAGTGATCGTTAGAACTGCGGCCGAAGGAAAAAAAACAGCAGAGCTTCATGAAGACCTCACTGAACTGGTTGATACATGGAAAGCCATTCAAACAAATTTGAAAGGGGCGGTAGCTCCCTCCAAGATCTTGAGTGAACAGACAAAAACAACAAGCATACTTCGTGACCTGCTGAATGAAGATTTCAATCGCATAGTTGTAAATGATCGCAATATTTACCAGGATGCTAAGTCTTATATTCAAAGAATAGCTCCTGAAAAATCTGATATCGTCACATTTTACCAAAATGGCTCTACCATTTTTGATTCATTTGGAATTACAAAACAGGTTAAGGCAGCCTTTGGTAAAACCGTGAATCTTAACAGCGGCGCCTACCTGATCATTGAGCATACTGAAGCATTACATGTAATAGATGTGAACAGTGGTTATAAAAGTGTAAGCAATAACCAGGAACAAAACGCTTTGGAAACAAACCTCGAGGCTGCAGATGAAATTGCAAGGCAGCTTAGGCTAAGGGATATTGGCGGGATCATTGTTGTTGATTTCATTGACATGAAGCTCCCTGAAAACAAAAAGAAGTTGATGGAAGCAGTAGAGCGATTTATGCAACCTGACAGGGCAAAACATGCGGTGCTGCCTATTTCCAAATTTGGTTTAATGCAGATCACCCGTCAGCGGATGAAACCAGAAATGAACATCAATACCCAGGAGGTTTGTCCGAGCTGCAGCGGAACCGGGAAGATCTCGTCGACACTAATTCTCGAGGATGAGATTGAAAAGAATTTGAGCTATCTCATCACTCATCAACATAACAATCTTACCATTGTAGCGAATCCCATCATCTACGCATACCTCACTAAAGGATGGCTTTGGTCGAGGTTTTCAAAATGGAAGAGAAAATATGGCAAACGAATAAAACTGAAAGCTGATACCAACTATCATCTCATCGAATTCAAATTCTTTGACAAGAATGATGATGAAATAAAGTTGTGATCTAAGTTAAAACGGGTTTTCAGATACTCAATAAAAAAGACCGCTATGCAACGGTCTTTTTCTTGTGTTCTATACAGTTATCAATTTAATTGTATCCAGGGTTTTGTTCTAACAATCCTCCGCTAGCCTGGATCTCAACATTTGGAATGGGAAGTAAGAATCTAAAATTACCTGCTGGTAAAGTTACGGCAGCAGAAGTTGGAGCATCCGAAGCCAGACGCACGACCGGAAGTCCTCTTCTTTTCAGATCCCAAAAACGATGACCTTCAAAAGCCAACTCTTTGAATCTTTCAAGCAAGATCGCATCGATTGCTTCATTTTTAGAAGCGAAGGTTACAGGTGTGTAACCCATTATACGTGCTGCACGAAGAGTATTTATGTCGCTTTCTGCACTATTTGCACCAGTAAATTTGTTTTGCTCAGCTCTTGCCTCTGCACGGATCAGGTACATTTCTCCGGTTCTGAATACTTTGCCATGATTAACATTTTCCTCGGGTGTTGCATATGGAGTACCTGCATATTTGGCGACCAGGCGGGAACCCCTGCCTGCTGAAGCAAGCCGCGGTTCGTCTTTTAGATAGGCTCCAAACCGAACATCATTTACCGGGTCATAAGAAGTCCAAAGCTTATCTGATGGTCTCCATGTCACCGTTCCTATTTGGGGGTTTGCGGCCGTTCCGCCTGATAAACCGGCACGCCATAAACCACCAATTCTTCCGCCAACAGCAGATGTCCTGTCGAGTCTCCAGGCAACTTCATTATTGCTTGAATCTTTCCAAATCTTATAAAAATCTGCAATCGGTGAAAGCGGGATAGCATTGATATATTCCGTAGCAGAAGTTTCTGCTGCTGCCCAATCTCTCATGTATAGAGCAATCCGTGCCTGTAATCCTGTTGCAGCCATTCTTGTGGCTCTTGAAATATTTGAGAGGCTGGTTGGTAAATTAGGTTTTGCAGAAGCGAGATCATCCTTCATTTTTTGAAAATAAGGTCCCATCTTAATTCTTGCTACAGGGTTAATGGAAGGAACTTCCATATAAGGCATTGCCAGACCATTGGGATCATAATTAGCACTGTAGTATTTAAATAATTCAAAATGAGAATATGCTCTTAAAAATAATGCCTCTGCTTTTAACCTCAAACGCAGGTTGTTATCTCCTGTTCTTGTTGAATCGGCGTCATCTACCGCTTGCAAAACCCTGTTTACACGATCAATAACCCTGTAAAAAGGAGTCATAGCAGTATAATTATCCCTGATGCTTACATCAGTAGAGCCATACTGCCACTCGTGTACTGTGCCTGCATTATAAAACTCTGCAACTTTTAACTCATCCGAAAAAACACCATTGAGCAACAGTCCCATTTCGAATCCGCCCATTGCACCGTAGGCGCCAATTATAGCTTGCTCATTATTTTCGACCGTAACCAACGCCACGTCCTGCGAGATCAGGTCAGTTTCTTTGATGTCTAATAACTTTTTGCAGGAAACAAATGTTGCCAGCAACACCAGCACCAAAGATATTTTTACTAAATATTTCATATTAAATCTCATTTATTATTAGAAATTAATGTCAAGACCTGCAACGAACATTTTTGGGTTTGGATATTCGTT
>JAICPX010000337.1 GCA_025929635.1 Chitinophagaceae bacterium | reverse complement strand
CAAATAACCCTGCCGGGTACGCTACGTGCACATGTACAAGATCAGGACTTGCGTCTCCAAAGACAGTTTTGTACATTTTTTTTAAGGCAGCAAATCTTTTAATTCCATTGATCACGGGCGAAAAGACACCCTTTCTTGATGGATAATAAAATATATATATGAATAGATTTTCATTGATCTTTTCTTCGGTAATTTCCGCTTCCTTTATTTTATCATCGACTGCAGTGAAAAAAATTGTAATTCGATTATAAAGTGAGGCGGCTTCAGCATGTCTTTTTATAAAGTCACCAGGATAGGGATCATTACGTGTAGGAAACCAGCTTGGCAAATAAAGGATATGATTCATGCTTTTTCTGTTCCCGATTTTAGAATGCCACCTGAAAATAAATTAAAATCGGCTCTCCTGATGGCAAAAAGGTCACGGATCGAAATTTTCATTATTAACAATGCCTGGTAAACAAAATAAATCGTCGTTAATGAATAAGCCAAAAGATTTGCAATGGCTGCGCCTTTATGGCTCATACCCGGAATGAGCAACAGATCAAGGAATATTATTGACACACAGCAAAGAATAGATCCATACAGGTTGATTTTTAGTAACCGGTTTGCAGAAAAGTATGCGGCAAATAAAGTGGTAATAATAAACAACAGGTAGCCGGGCATCATGATCAGCATCGAGTAAAAGCCATTAAAATATTCTACCGGCAAAAAAAGTGAATAAATTATAAGCGCAGCCGTTATCAGCAGTAATGACAAGAGCAGGTGTGTATAAAATGATAAACGTGTTACGGACAATAGATCAGCGTCTGTTAATTTCTGTTGTTCATTTTTTAAAGCAGGTGTAATCAAACCGGCCAGGATACCGGGAATGATCCATAGTGTTTGAGCAAATTTCGAAGCCTGCGCATAAATACCGACGACGTCATGATCATAGTAAAGGGTAATGATCCAGTAATCGGCACGGAATGCAACAAACTGGATGGTGTTTGTTAGCAATACGATCGCCGAAAATGTTGAGAATGACCTGTAATCATCTTCTGAAATACTTTTCATTGAAGGCTTGTAAGCAAGTAAAAAGGATACCATTAAAACAACTGCCGGAATGAATATAAAAAGACTATATATCCAGGTCGGGTTTTCAACGATATATCGCGGACGCATGACCCATATTATGACGACTCCGATAAACAATGCAAATGAAACAATAGCCAGGATCCTGTTGCATCGTTTTGTCTCATGTTGCGAATAATAAAGCGAAGTGAATTTTTCCACTATAACAAGCCCCGTGAAATAAACCGCTTCAGCAAGAAATATTTTCAGGCCAAAATTTCCGCCCAATAAGGTATGACCAAGAAAAAAGAAACCAAGAATTGCAATGATGTAAAAAAACAATAGTTGAATACCTGCCGTGATTATGGTAAACGAAAAGATCTTGTCGCGGCTATAATTTTTGCCGGCTATCCCATGCCAGACTATCGCAGCGTCCGTTCCAAGCCCTGTAATAATGTAAATGAAAGCAGCGTTGACGATCATGAGGGAAAGCGAACCAAATTGACTGGCACCGGCAAGCTTTGCAATCAGCAGACTGATCAGAAAACCTATACCTGTAAAGATGATCCTGAAAACAAATCCGCGTAGAAGTATATGCACGATCTTAGTTTTTGCAAATAAAATATAATTTTAACCAAAATAGCTTGCTACCCTGATGTTTTACAAATTGCTCAATGCATATACGCGGCGATTCCCTTTTCCCCGCAGGGGATTAAAATATTTTCTCAAAACCGCAAAATGGCTGGGTATTGATAACAAAACTTACAGCAAGAAGCTTGCAAATAATTTGTACATGCGGGTGAGTCCGTCTGAACACATCCAACAGCAATTGTTTTGGTATGGGCATTATGAAAAAGAGCTTGGTGACCTGATCAGGAAACTACTGAAACCGGGGGATGTATTTCTTGACATAGGTGCCAACATCGGATATTTTTCATTACTCGCAGCAAAACATGAACCAACTGCAAATATCGTTTCGTTTGAACCCGTTAGTTCGGTGTTTAAAAAGCTTGAGGAAAATATTTCTCTAAACATGACTAAAAATGTCAATGCGCTAAACCTGGCGGTGGGAGAAAGGAATGAGGAAAGAGAAATCTATATTTCTGACCAGGATAATACCGGGATGTCTTCTTTTAAAAAACCGGAGAATTATTCAGGGAGGACTGAGCGAGTAAAAGTTATTACAATTGACGAATGGTTTAGATCGTCGGCTATGCCAACGATTGATCTAATTAAATTAGATGTGGAAGGAAGTGAACTTGTGGCCATTAAAGGAATGCGTGAGACATTAAACATCTGTAAGCCTCTCCTCGCTGTTGAGATAAATCCCGAAACTTTGTCACAATTTCACCTGATGCCTGAGGGTATTTTTCAGTATCTGGGTGAACTCCGCTTTAGAAGTTTTTTAATCCTGAGCGGAGGAGCGCTGAAGCAGATAAATAGTTATCAATCGTATGAGACAGGGAACGTTCTTTTTATCCATGATGAGAAAGTTAGACTTTACAATCATTTAATTTGCAATTGATGGCGACAAAAAGGAAAAGGTGTTATTATCAGCCTTTGATTTTTGGTAAAAGTCTGTCTTGTTTGACCTGTATAAATGAATGGCGGTCGATATAATAAGCAAACAAAAGATAAACAATCGGCAGGAAGCTTAACAGCTTAACAATAAATACACCGGTAAAAAACCCAAGCAGGTAAAACACAACCAGGACAAAAAAGTTACCAAGCAATTGCATATCGTCGATGGAACAGACAACTTTAAAATGATAATAACTCGGTTGTTTGTAAATAAGATCGATCGGTTTTGTAAAATGAAACCCATCTGTGACCACGATCCTGGAATGATTATCCTGGATTTCGATCACGACCGGATCATGATTTGGCAGCGGGTATATTTCTTTGTTGTTTACAATTACTCTTACATTCAGAATACTGAGGAGTATCTGTTTCTTCCGGCTAATGACGATATAATATAGTGACGATATGGCTGATTATTTCAGTGATCGCATGATCTCGACAAAATCCTGGCCAACCAACGAGGCACCCCCAACAAGTCCGCCATCCACATCCGGGCAAGTAAACAGCTCCCTGGCATTATTTGCTTTAACACTACCACCGTAAAGAATGGGAACTTCGTTTGCAATGTCCTTATTATATTGGCCTGCGATAATAGAACGTAAATACTCATGCATTTCTTGTGCCTGTTCAGTGGTGGCCGTTTTTCCTGTGCCAATGGCCCAAATCGGTTCGTATGCAACTACAATCTGTTTTATCTGCTCCGCTGGCAAATGAAAAAGTGATTCTTTTAGCTGTTGTGCTACAAATTCATTTTGAGTGCCCGATTCACGGATAGCCAATGCTTCCCCGCAACAAAAGATCGGGGTAATAAAATTTTCAATGCAGAGATTTATCTTCTCAGCAAGCATGGTATTGGTTTCAAAAAAATACTGTCTTCTTTCACTATGTCCAATTATACAGTAAGTAATGTTCAACGAATGAAGCATTTCAGCGGATATTTCACCTGTAAAGGCCCCTGATTTCCGGTGATTGCAGTTTTGTGCAGCAACATAATAATTTTTTTCTTCTGCTACTTCGCTTCTCGCCATCGTTAAATAAGGAAACGGTACAGCAAATATTGTTTTTTGATGATCTTTCATTTTGATCTTAGCGGCGAGAATCTGATCCAATAGTTTTTCTCCCTGCTGAAAAGTCAGATTCATCTTCCAGTTAGCCGCGGCAATTTGTGTACGCATGATTTGGATTTAGTAGTTTTTAAAAATATAGGTAAGAATTGTTTTTTCGTTATCAGTTATTGACCTTCCTTTGAGTTTTTTCCAGTTGTCAATGTCAGCCAATGCTTTTTCCAATTCGTATCTCTTTACACCATCGCTGCCCCATGAAAAACTGGGAATGTATTTTGGTGTCAGCCCCGTTTCAAGCACATTGCTGCAAACACCTATTACGGTCCCGGTGTTTATAGATGTATTGATCGATGTTTTGGAATAATCGCCCATAAATACTCCGCATTTTTGCCCGGCATTCATTTCTCCTTTGGGCGTCCACACTTTTACGATGCTTGCATTATTCTTAAGATTTGAGTTTGAAGTGCCGGCACCCAGGTTGCACCACTCTCCTATTACTGAATCACCGATATAACCATCGTGGGCTTTGTTTGAATATGCAAAGAATACTGAATTCTTGATCTCGCCGGCTGCTGTACAATATGGGCCAATAGTCGTTGCTCCATAGATCCTTGAATTCATCTTGATCACAGCGTTTTCTCCGCAGGAAAAAGGTCCTCTTATTGCAGCGCCTTCCATGATCACTGCGTTTTTACCAATATAGATCGGACCCGTGGATGCATTTAAGGAACAATCTTCAACTTGTGCCCCTTTTTCAATAAAAATGTTGTCAGCTTTTATTACTCTGTTGGTCTTTGAGATCTTTTGAGACTTTCGTTTTTCCGTCAGCAGTTTAAAATCTTCACGAAGGGCATAATCGTTCAAACGAAAAATATCCCAGGGAAATTGAAGACTTTTGACTTTGTCCCGTATTGTAATGGCCTTATTAACTTTGATTTTATTAGGCTCCTGTATTTCTTTCTTAGAAAATCTAAAAATGATACCCGTATTTCCATTGATCGAGATGAATTCACCGTTCTTTAATTTCTTCAGGGCTTTAATTATTTTTTCAGTCGGAAGAATATTTCCATGAATCATGAAGCAGGAGTCGTCGTCAGTAATTTTTTCAAGACGGATTGACCGATCGAGATCTTTATAATCATCCTCCCAGCGATCGTATGATGTTAAGCCAAGGAGTTTTTCCCATTTTTCCCTGATCGTGAGAATACCTACCCTTATGTCCTGGATCTGCCGGGTAAGCGTAAATGGATAAAGGTTTTCAGGCTGGCAAAACTCTTCAGTAAAAATGATCCTGGTGGGCATCCGGTAAAGCTAAAAGATTTTTAAAAAACAAAAAGCCCCGAAGAAGAATCTCCGGGACTAAAGTATAGCCATGAAAAACAAAAACTTAATAATAATTCTAATTTAAGAATTTATTTTTTCTTTTCGTACTTCTTCTTGAATTTATCAATACGACCCGCGGTGTCTACCAGCATGTTCTTACCAGTAAAAAACGGATGAGACGTGTTGGAGATCTCAAGTTTTACCAAGGGGTACTCATTCCCATCTTCCCATTTGATCGTTTCTTTTGAACCTGCAGTTGATCTGCTTAAAAAGCTATGACCATTACTCATGTCCTTAAACACAACCAGGCGGTAGCTTTTTGGATGGATATCCTGTTTCATAAT
>JAICPX010000102.1 GCA_025929635.1 Chitinophagaceae bacterium | reverse complement strand
GTAAGCTCCAAAGCTTTCAGCGCATCCGAAAGTTTTATATTGCGATTCATCTCGGCAATGAACAGATCATCTGGTCTTCCCCTGTAGTCAACATCCACGTCATACCAGCGGGATAATTGTCTCATGATTGCCTCGATACCTGCATTTTCAAAACTAAACAAGCCATTTTTCCAAGCCACGACCTGGTCTACATCAACTTTGTTGACTACTTTAACTGCTCCACCCTTTGTAAGTTGTGATTGCTGACCCGGTTGCAGGATATGATTATCATTTGCGCTAACAAACTTTATTGAGCCCTCTAATAAGGTTGTTTTCATTATCTCTTCATCACTGTATGCATTAATATTAAAATGCGTTCCCAATACCTGTATTTCGGAACCATTCACGCTCACAACAAAGGGTTTATTGGCGTTCTTAGCTACCTCAAGATAAGCCTCGCCGGTAATTTCCACGCGTCTTTCCATTTCAACAAATGATGTTGGAAAACGAATAGAAGAAGTCGCATTGAGCCACACCCGGCTGCCATCAGGCAATTCTAATTGGTACTGTCCACCCCTCGGTGTAGAAATCGTGTTGTAAAGTATCTGTCTTGTATCAATAGCAGTCAGATCGTACAATAGCTTTCCGTCAAGCTTTATGACTTTTGAAGCACCTTGTTGAGCGAGGATCCCGTTTTTTGCATCATCAAGCAGGATAACCGAACCATCGGCCAGCGTTAATGTAGCTTTATTACCTCCTGGATCCACGTCATTTTTAAACTTGCGATCATTGATTTCCGTTCTGACGCCCTGCCTTGCAACATTCTTATTCATCAATAAGAACGTCGCCATCAATAATATTCCGAAAATGGAAGCCGCGATACTAATTTTACGCAAGGTGATGACACGGGATCGTGACTTAATACCGCCCGGATTTATTTTCCCATGTAAAATTTTTAAAAGTTTATCTGAAACCTGTTTTGGGATGACTGAAGAAGTTCCAGGATCGTTTGAAAATTGCTGATGCAAAATTTGCCTGAGCTCCGGATCTTCGGGGTTTTCCAGGTAATCCAGCAGCCACTGCATTTCTGTTGTTGTCAGTTCAGATTTCTCCAGCAGATCTTTGAATTGGCTTTTTTGATCTATCAATCAATGCGTTTTATTAAATACCCGGAAAGTCCAAAAAAGAGGGGGTATCGCCTGGTTATTTATTTTACGCCATTATAGATTAAGTACACGGAGAATTTGCGATAATGCAAAAAAATAAACAAGAAACCCGGCGTGAGTAGAATGTTGGCCAATATATTTCTTTATGCTTACGATCGCTTCGGATAAATATTCCTTGACAGTATATTTTGAAATATGCAATTCTTCTGCAGCTTTCTCATAAGTTCTTCTCTGCACTTTACATAACTCGAAAACTCTTCTTTTTTGCGGCGAAAGCTGGTCCACTGCCTTTTCGATGGCGCCCAACTGCTCTTCGGTGATGTCATCTTTGAGAACATCGGGCTCTTCACTTATCGATTGAAGGATCTTTTCAGCCAGGGATTGCCGCAGTTTTCTTTTTAATTGATCAATTGTTTTGTGTTGACTGACCACGAATAGCCAACCTGCAATATCCTGGCGGGGATCGATAGCATGACGTTTCTCCCATAACGATACAAATACATCCTGGACGATGTCTTCTGCAATCGCAGGATCTTTTATAAGTTTTAGTGCGTTTGCATAAATAGCACCATGATATTTCCAATAAAGGGAATTGAATGCGCTAATATCATCATTGCGCAAACTCAGGGCAAGTTCATGAGTTTTTCGATTTTTCAAAGCAAGCGGTATAAAGTAGTCAGAAATGGCATACCGAATATAATGATAAGATTTGAAAAATAGATTGACTGCAAACTAAAAATGAACGGTGTAGCCTGGATGCGAATATTTTTTACGGCAAGGCCGGGATGGCCAGGATTTTCTCCCAAAAGTCTCAGTTTAAACTAATAATTCCCTTTAGGCACATGGGATAACAGGCTATGTAAGTATTTTTGGGCAATCGATTTTTTATGAAACCAACTATTACGATTGAATATTGCCCCAGGTGTCACTGGCTATTGCGTGCCGCTTATATGGCGCAGGAATTTCTTACAACTTTTGAAAATGATTTGAAAGCGGTTACCCTGCAACCCAGCCAGGTGAATGGTGAATTTCATATCACTATTGAAGGCAAGAAGATCTTTGACCGGAAAGAGTATGGCGGTTTCCCGGAGATCAAAGAACTAAAGCAACTGGTAAGAGACATAGCAGCTCCGGGAAGAAACCTCGGACATTCGGATACAAGAACCCACCATAGCGAATAGATCCCGGCAAATTGAACGACCAATAATTATAATCCAATTGCTTCTTTTTTTACCGGCACAAAATCTTCTTTTGGCGAATCGCAAACACTGCAAACATAATTTTCCGGTAATTGTTGAAACGATGTATCAGGATCGATACCATTTTCAGGATCGCCGATCTTTTCATCATATACTGTAAAGCAGTTTTTGCATTGATAGGCGATCCCACCTGTTGTTTCTTCTTCATTCGTTTCATTCTTGCCGGGTAAGATAATCTCAGCGGATCCTCTCTCGCCATGATAATAATAATAAGAAAGCACAGCGCGCCGTAATTGTTCGGCTAAGAGAAATTTCGGGTTGTCTTTACTGAACGCATAGCCTGTGCGTTCATTCGGGTTAAAATCTTTTGCACATAAAATATCATAAACATGAAATAATTCGAACTTCCCGATCCGGATCAATGGTTTGCGCCGTACAAGGATGCTGCTAAATACCTCACTCTTTCTTTTTGTTTTTATACCTATACAAACACCAAAGGTCCGCGTGTCGTCATCATTAAGATATTTTACCAGGTGATGTTTTAGTTTCAATGCATCATTGCTGTTGTCATCAACCTGGAAGTTAAGTTCGTTTGCTGCATGCCGCACATTTATCTGGAATTTGTCAAGCAAATAATTCCAGTCCTTCCGGTTTTTTTCTTCAATGCCCTTTATGATGATTGTTTTCCATGGCGTAGAGCAGAGTTGGTCACCGCTGGTTTGCAGGCATAGCTGGCAAAGCTCTTTCAGGAACTTTATGCTGAACAGCTCATCTCTCCTGTAAATACCTAACCAGTACTTATCATTGTAACGATTAAGCCCCTCATAGTAAGGAAGTTTAAATGGAGGTAAACTCAGCGGCTCGTCAGCGGGTTTGTTATCAAATTCAAATTTGCTCATCAACTCATATAACTCATCGCCACTGGCCTCATTATTATCATAAAATTTCTGTGGTTGTTGCAGGATGATCTCTTCAAGTTTTTTTGACATTGCCGCCACATCCTTTGTAGAAACAACATCTTTCCACTCGTAAACAATATTTGTTTTGGGGAAGCGGATGAACAAATGCCAGAAATGCCGGCTTGATGGAGACGCGGCCCAGTTGATGTTACCGGTAAGGAGCGGTGTAAAGCTTTGATTGCTGTCACTGATATTTATTTTTAAACGTGGGTTGTAATCGATCCGGTCAAAAATGTCTTTATAAACAGCTTCGCTCAACCAGGTGTTGGTAATAAAAACTTCTTCTGCAGGATACGAACTGACAATGTTGGGATACTCTTCCTTATTTATTTCATATACGATTCCCAGCATATCCAATTCGCGTGTCAGATTTCCGACCTCTTCTATTGCAACATCTATCAGCAATTGTTGACGCAAACCAAATCTTACATACAATAAGCCCGATTTTCCGGCCGCTAACAGGATATTGTAAAGATCGCCGGGAGAAATGATGCCACCTTTGAAGTTGATCTTAATTGTATTTATATTTTTCATAACGCCAGTTTGACTCAAATTTCATTAATTGTTGTATGAACACTTGTTCAGGTGAGACTGATTTTTTAAACATCTTACCATCAATTTACAATGAGGATCGCTTTCACTGCTTTGGCAGAGTTTTTTTATTGAGTTAAATTGCAGCCCGTTCGTCCCGTTTTTGCTATAAGTATGTTTCTTTGTTACTTGCCTTAAAATTATATCTATGAAATTTCTTCTCATGGTATTTGTTGTGGGTACGCTCAATTTGACTGCACAGGAACACAAACTGGAAAAAATATGGGAAACAGATTCTGTGATCGCTACTCCCGAATCCGTGTTGCCCGTCAAAGACATATTGTATATCTCACTGATTGACGGTGCCGGCTGGACAAGTGATGGCCAAGGTGGGGTAGGCAAACTGACTCCTGATGGAAAAATCATTGACACGGTGTGGATCACAGGTTTGAATGCACCCAAGGGAATGGGGATTGTTGACAATAGATTATATGTTGCAGATATGCTGGAAGTAATTGTAATTGATATTGAAAAAGGGAAAATAGAAAAGAAAATAAAGATCGATAGTGCAAAGGGATTGAATGATATTACGGTAACCGATAAAGGAATTATTTATGTTTCTGACACGCGGGGAAACAAGATCTGGCGATTGCAAAACGATGTCGCAGAGTTATATCTTGATAGCGTAACCAATGTTAATGGATTAAAGGCAATTGGTGACAATCTGTATATCGGCTGGGGTAAAACCTTTGTAAAAGCAAACGCACAAAAACAAATTACCAAAATAGCGGAAGTGTTGCAGCAGATCGATGGCATTGAGCCTGTCGGTAATGGTGATTTCATATTAACTGCATGGATGGGATATATCTGGTATGCATATGCTGATGGTCGTGTAGAAACGTTACTGGAAACGCATCAACAAAAAAAGAATACTGCGGATATTGGCTATGATCAGCAAAAACGGATCGTTTACGTACCTACATTTAACGGAAAGACAGTTGTTGCCTATAGTCTTAAGTAGCGGCGTGTTGATTTCGTAAGAATGTTCAAGGTTCAATTTTCAATATCCAATCAAACTAACGGAATAAGCTGATAACAATTGAGCATTGAATATTGAATTTTTAAATAAATCGGTTTAATCCCTTATATTAACTATGGCATGGGCGGGCTCGGTTTTTGTAAACTAACTATAAACAGAACACATGAAAACGATTGGCATTATCCTGATCATACTTGGTATCGGGGTGTTTATATTCCAGGGAATCAGGTCTACCAGGAAAGAAAAAGTGCTGGATATCGGGCCTGTTGAAATCACCAAGCAGGTAGAAAGAAGTGATAGCTGGCAACTCTATGCCGGTGGTGGCATCGCTGTGGTTGCCGGTCTTATCTTAGTGCTCGCCGGTAAGAGAAAAGGTACTGCCTGATGATGGATCGATATCATTTATCAAACTCATCAGCATATACCAGTTTCTCCGCATTCTTTAACCTTACATAATCAACCGCACCTGTTCCTATAAAATTGTAACTCAACCCTACTATTTTGCCAAAATCATTTTTGAAACTGACGGTATAAACGGGTTGTTCATCCAGGTAAAGGGTTGCTTTTTTATTAATAACCTGTACTTGCAGTCGTTGCCACTTCCGCAAATCACGACCAAAGCCAGACAGATCGCTATTTATGCCATTACGATACTCCTCTCCTATCTTGAGCTCAATATTTCGCTCACACCCCTTGCCAACAATACTTATAAAGAAAATATGTTCCTCGCAAACTATTACTAACTGAAAACCCGGACAGGCTGCCGTATTGTTGCTATCGATACTTATTCTTGTGTCCAGTGAAAAATTATCGCTACTGGTGTTTTCAAATTCACGGGTATTATAATAGCTCAGCAGGAATTCTTTGTCAGGATTTACGTTGGAGGCAATCAGGTCGTCCCGCGTACTGTGCAATGCTCCATTTGAAACCGGGTGAGTATTCTTGAGATAAACGGGCATGTTATCCATTGTTGAATAACGGATCATTGGCAGCCAGCCATCTGTTGTTATATGAACCCTGAAGCGTTTTATAATTGAATCATTAGCGATCAGTTTGGCCCTGTGAAATCCCGGGTAATAATAGATATTGGAATAACTATTTCCCTTTGGATCGATCTTTACCTTTTCCATGTTATTCCATGATTGCTGAAAAAAGAAACTATCGGCCTCAACGTTTCTAAGATCATAATTGAAAATAACAGTGTTGGGCACACCCTGCGAAACGGTTTTGTTGCCCGTAAAACTAACAGGGCCCCTAATTATTGGTTTTGCTTTATCCTCCCTACCTGTGCGAAAGCCGATCAACCAGGATAGTACGATTATAGCGAGTCCTATCGCCAGGATAGTCCATGGATTAAAAACCCGTTTCTTCTTTTTTTGCGTTGTGAGAGCCGGAATTGTTGACGGTTCTCTTTCTTTTAATTTGAAGTCCTGCCAGGTCTTATACCCAAGTATTGAAACCATTGCATCAAGAGTTGACGGATGAGGCATTTGCTCATGGTCTTTTTTCCATAGTCGCTTCAAAGTTGACAGGCTGAGTTTGATCCCCGAGGTTTCTTCAATGTTGTCAGCCAGGTATTCAAGGTCGCGCTGACGCAAACTGCCGTTTCCGTTTTCAAAATGGAATTTTTCCTCGATCAATCGTTTACACAATAATATATACTCTCTTTCGGGATGATTCATACGAGTAATTTAAGTAAAAAGAGTACCTGACCTTAAAATGACAGCAAAAAGAACTGTAAAAGAAAATTAATTCTTTGAAAACTGTTGTTTATTGCAAGCTATAATTTAAAATCATTTTTATGAAAAAACTTTGTTTAGTGGCAGGTCTTCTTGTGGCAAGTTACCTAACCACAACGGGCCAGGTAATTAATGTTCCGTTCGGGATGGATAAATGGGATACCGCAGGGACCGCTCTTAATAAAGAAACATTTAAAGGAAAGGAGGCCGTGTTGTTGAAATCCGGTGCCATTTTCACCAAGAATCTTGAGCTCCGGGATGGTATCATTGAAGTGGATATGAGTTTTCCGCAACAACGAGGATTTCCAGGCATTGGTTTCCGGATGATGGACGTTAGCAATTTTGAGCTCTTTTATGTAAGGCCACATCAATCAGGCAACCCTGATGCAACTCAATATACCCCGGCCTTCAATGGCCTGACCGGATGGCAACTGTATCATGGCGAGGGATACACAAAAGCAATTGCTTATAAATTCAATGAATGGCATCATATAAAGATTGATGTGCATGGGCTGCAAGCTGAAATTTATATTGATGATATGCAAACTCCCCTGATCAAAGTAACCGAATTGAAACGGGAATGGAAAGGAGGAAATATCGCTTTGGTCTCAGGCGGCTCACCTGTTTATTTTGCCAACCTGCAGTATACGCCAAAACAAGCCCCCGCTCCTGTCCGGATGCCAGTACCTGCCAATGGCACAGATGGCCTGGTCACTCAATGGCAGGTATCAAATGTTGTTAGTCGCAGTTTTGTTGACAAAAAATACCAGCTAACCCCTGACATGAAAAAGAAGCTTACATGGACTACCCAACAGAGTGAACCTTCGGGAACTATTAATCTCGCAAAATTTATCCAACCGACAGATACAATCAGAACGATGGTTGTTAAAATAAATATTGAATCCGCATCAGAACAAGTGAAGATGTTATCTTTTGGATTCAGTGATTATGTTACCGTCTTCCTGAATGATAAAGCTGTGTATGGCGGCAGTGACAATTTCCAATCGAGAGACTACCGGTATTTAGGTACCATAGGTTTTTTTGACAGGCTATTTCTTCCGTTGAAAAAAGGCGTCAATGAATTATGTTTTGTGGTTTCAGAAGATTTTGGCGGATGGGGATTGAAGGCAAAGTTTGAAGACATGAATGGTATTTCATTGAAGTAATTCGACAATTACTGACATATTCACACCACCATTGACCGTTCACTTGCTTCCTGCTTCGCATGCACGCAGTCGCAATGACGGTCACTCGACCCTGGTCAATTTTGTCTGATCAATTAAAACGAGTTGTATGTCAAGCCCGCTATGTTCTTTAAGTCTTGCAACAAACTCATTGGCTATTACCTTAGCTTCATCAAAACTCAAATCATCGCCAAATATTAACTTGATACCCGGCATCTTCCAGGAATAGGTATGATCATCCGCTTCGGGCCTGTAGTGCAGCCAATCACCTGCTAAAATGACCACCTGCTGTTTATTCTCTGGCAAGACTAATTTGTCCAGCAGGTCATTATTAATTTCTAAACTATCGGGGTATAATACCAGGAATGCAGTGCCCTTTTCGGTCAATATGTGGTTATTCGACATGTCGGCTACCAAGTTACGTCCTGATCAAAGAATGTTTATAGAATTTTATATCAAAAGGGCTAAAGCCCTTTCTGATTAGTTTCGACGATCATTATCCACGGCCTGAAGGCCATGGCAACCGTGACCCGCTCTTCAAACAATCAAAAATTCTCTCTTCAATTGCCACGACCTTCAGGTCGTGGTTACCAGGGATCCTGAAACCAGCCGGGGACTTCAATTCAGTACATGATGGATAGTATCTCAGCTGATAAGAAAACAGTTGTGTTCATTTCCGAATCAATTGAAAACATACCCGGCGGATATCGAGCCAAAGAAACAAATCGTTTCATAAGTAATGATGAAATAGAGGAGACATTCGAGATTGCGGGGCCGAACAAAGATTCTGCTGTTTATTCAAAGGTGAAACTTGTTCGTCAGAGATAATCGATTTGCACGCGGTTTCGGTTTAGTTACTATTTTTTAGCTTTATAGCTATGTCACAATCCCGGCAATTGGCTGCTATTATGTTCACCGATATCGTCGGTTATACTGCTTTGATGGGAAAGGACGAACAGAAGGCTTTTGATTTATTGAATAAAAACAGGCAAATCCAAAAACCAATAATTGAGGAGTTTAACGGGAACTGGATAAAAGAACTTGGCGACGGAGTGATGGCGAGCTTTAAAACTGTTTCCGATGCGGTGAACGCCGCAATCAAGATCCAGCAAACAGTCAACGATAATAAAGAATTTCAATTGCGTATCGGCATTCACCAGGGTGAAGTGGTAATTGAAGAGAATGATATGTTTGGCGACGCAGTAAACATCGCTTCCCGGATACAAAGCATAGCCTTGCCGGGCTCTATTTTTATATCAGAAGTTGTTCATCATAATGTTTCCAACAAAAACGACATTAATTCCGAATTTGTCAAAACGGAAAATCTAAAGAATGTAAAAGAACCTGTAAGGATCTATCGAATCAAATTTGACGGCACTTCTCCAATACCTCATCGACCATTTAAAACAGTTAAACGAAAAAATTTCGTTTTCATATTGCTTGGAGTCATAGTAACAACCATAGTAGGTTATTTTATTTTTCAAGGCTCAAAAAAAACGAATGGAACTGCTGCCAACAATGGGACCATTGATAGATCTATTGCCGTTTTACCATTTGAAAACCGAAGTAATGACAAGGACCAGGAATACTTTAGCGACGGGCTGAGCGAAGAACTAATAAATATGCTGACAAAGATTCCTGAATTGAAAGTGATCGGTCGCACTTCTTCTTTCGCTTTCAAAGGGAAGAATGAAGACTTGCGCACGATAGGTCAAAAGCTGGATGTAGCTCATTTGTTGGAGGGAAGTGTACAGAAAGATGGTAATAAGATCCGGGTGACCGCAACTTTAATAAGAGCATCTGATGGCAAAGGCCTATGGAATGATAGCTATGATCGTGATCTGAGTAATATTTTTAAGTTACAGGATGAGATCGCTCAAACCGTTGTGCAGCAATTAAGGCTTAAGCTACTGCAATTTCCTTCCACCAATGTTTCTGGTAGCGGCAATATTGACGCTTATAATCTTGTACTCCAGGGAAATTATTTTTATGACAAGCTGGATAAAGAAAATGTTGCTAAAGCTGTAGACTTCTACAGGCAGGCCCTTGCAATTGACTCTACTAATGCCCGTGCCTGGGCTAAACTGGCAAATGCCATTTCAAGGCAAGCATGGCAAAATTATATTGATCAGAACCCGGGTTATGAAAAAGCAAGGCATGCAGCGCTGAAGGCTATTTCTTTGGACAATACGCTTGCTGTCGGATACCTGGAATTAGCGGACATTAAACTTTATCATGATTTCGATTGGAAAGGAGCAGAAGAAACATATCAAAAAGCCCTTAGCCTTGAACCGCATAATGCTGAAATAATAGTAGGCAATGGCAGTTTGAATGAAGCAATAGGATCATGGAAAGAGGCTGCCAAATTTTATAAGCAAGCCCTGGATCTCGACCCGCTTAAACCTATTTACTATTTGGGCATGGGAAATAATCAAACTGCAGTCGGCCAATTTAATGAAGCAATTTTATCTTTCAAGAAAGCGTTGGAAATTGATCCCCGGTTCCAACGTGCCCACCTGTATCAGGGCATAAATTATTTGTTACTTGGCAAAACAGATCTTGCGTTGAAGGAGATCCAGCAGGAAAATAATGAACTTTTTAAAACATTTGGACTGGCATTAGCCTATCATGCCCTCGGAAGAAAACTGGAAGCAGATTCGACGTTGAAAGAATTCGCAGAAAAATATCAGCATAACTGGAGCTATCTGTTGGCACAACTGCATGCTTTCCGGGACGAAAAAGACCAGGCATTTGCCTGGCTGGAAACCGCGTATAACAAAAAAGACAGTTGGTTGTTTTGGGTAAAAGGAGATCCGTTATTGAAAAATCTGAAAACAGATCCGCGATACAATTCTTTCCTGAAGAAGATGAACTTGAAACCGGATTGATATAATCTTAAAAAAGAATGTCCACGCAATGCCGTCAACTCGCAGCAATCATGTCTACCGATATTGTCGGATAGCTTTAATGGGACAGGACGAAAACAAAGCCTTTGAGCTGTTGGACAAAAACCGAAAAATTCAGAAGCCGATAATCGAACAAAACAATGGCAAGTGGATAAAGACCCGGGCGATGGAGTGATAGCCAGCTTTATTATTGTTGCAGATGCCAGTCTATCAGTTTATTTCTTTGAATGTGTTGCAAAGATGTCATCTCTAAGGCTTTTCAGTTCTTTTCCATTCTTGAAAGTCTCGATATTAAAATCATGAATAAGGAGGAAGACAGCTATAAAGTTTCGGTTCCACCCTATCGTGTAGACATTGTGCAGGAAGCCGATGTTGTCGAAGAGATACTTCGCATCTATGGGTTCAATAACATTGAATTGACCGCTCATGCACAAACGGAATACCTCGCAGAATTTCCTGAAAAAGATTTTGACACATTGGAAACCAAATTTGGAGGTGTGTGGGCCCCTTACTATACCTATCAAAAGATCATGCAAGGTTTATTGGATGCGTACGTTCGCACAGGGAATAAACGGGCTTATGACATGGTTGTGAACATGGCTTCGTACGTGGAAAAGAGGATGGCCAAATTGAACTAAGAAACTATAGAGAAGATGCTCTATACTGCAGAAGCAAATCCGTCAAACGAAGCGGGTGCTATGAACGAGGTGCTTTATAAGCTTTATAAAACATCTAAAGACCCCAGGCATTTGTCTCTGGCCAAAATATTTGATCGGGATTGGTTTGCTGTTCCGCTCTCAAAAAACAAAAACATCTTAAATGGTTTGCATTCCAATACCCATTTAGTATTGGTTAATGGATTTGCGCAACGCTATTCAATAACCGGTGAAGCTTTGTATCGTGACGCATCCATTAATTTTTGGGACATGCTTCTGAACTACCATGC
>JAICPX010000225.1 GCA_025929635.1 Chitinophagaceae bacterium | reverse complement strand
TTAATGTATTTTGCGTCCCGGCATGAAGTACTACATTATAGCAGGTGAAGCATCTGGCGATTTGCATGGAAGCAATCTTATTAAGGAACTGAAGAAGTTAGATGCTATTGCAACTATTCGTTGCTGGGGTGGTGATAAAATGCAGCAGGCGGGTGGTGAACTCGTAAAACACTATCGGGAACTTGCTTTCATGGGTTTTTGGGAAGTATTGAAAAATATTTCTACCATCCTCCGCAATCTTCAATTCTGTAAAAAAGATATTGAACAATTCCAACCGGATACTTTAATTCTTATTGATTATCCTGGATTCAATCTTCGCATTGCAAAATGGGCCAAACAAAAAGGTCTTCGCATCATCTATTATATCTCACCGCAGGTTTGGGCATGGAAAGAGAACAGGGTAAAGATGATGAAAGAAACTATCGATAAAATGATTGTCATTCTTCCATTTGAAAAAGATTATTTCAAAAATAAATGGAACTGGGAGGTGGAATATGTGGGACATCCTTTGGTAGAAGAAATTGAAAAGTTCAGCGTCGATAGCTCTCCGAAGGAGTCCTTTCGGACACCAATCATTGCATTACTCCCCGGTAGCAGGAAACAGGAAATCCTCAAGAAACTTCCGGTAATGCTTGAAGTAAGCCAGTCATTTCCAGATTATCAATTCATTGTGGCTAAAGCACCGGGGCTGGATGATAATTTTTACACGTCACAATTAAATTCTTATAATAATGTTACTGCCGTTTCCGGTAAAACGTATGATCTTTTACAACAGGCAACGGCGGCATTGGTTACATCAGGCACGGCTACGCTGGAAACTGCTTTGTTTGGAGTACCTGAAGTGGTATGTTATAAAGGGTCTTTTCTTTCCTACGAAATAGGAAAACGGTTAGTGAAAATAAAATACATTTCCCTGGTAAATCTTATCATGGATAAGCTGGTTGTGAAAGAATTGATACAACATGATATGAATGCAAAAAATCTTGAACACGAATTACACGAATTGGTTTCGAATGAAAAGCGAATTGCAGAAATGAAAAAAGACTATGCCGATCTGAAAAATATTCTGAGCCAGGAAGGAAATGCATCAGCAAAAGCAGCGCAACTCGTTTATAATTTTACTTCAGAACAATAGTTTAATAGCCAGCAGGATCAGACAAAGAAGAAAGATCAGGATACTTGTCCGGTTGATCCAGTGCATATACCTTACAAAATCTGTTTTTGGCCGGTTAGGATCCGGCTTTTTGATATATAAATACTCGGCGATCTGTCTCAGGACTCCCATAGAATTTGAGTCAAAGGTACATCCAATTTGCTTTCACATGAGAATTGAACACGGATGACACTGATTAAATGGATAACCACGGATTTTATCCGTGGAATTCATTTGAAAAATGATGACAATACCAATGTGGTACCAGTTCCATCGTAATGCCCCGGCGCGCCAAATCCGTTATATCCGTGTCATCCGTTTTCCATTGTTCCATTCATTAAAAACATTTATGAATAACAAAGAAGTTGTACCTTTTTCCTCCCAAAATTTATTTTTTATGAAAAGAATGACCTTAACTCTCTGCGCAATTCTCTTACTTACTACCGTAACAGATCTATATGCCCAGTCGGCCGATGAAATGAAGAAATGGCAAGACTTCATGACGCCGGGCGCCATGCATAAGTGGCTCGCAAAATACAACGGCACCTGGGATGTGGAAATGACCAGTTTTATGGACCCGGCCAATCCACAAAAATCAAATGGCACCGGCGTGTATACATCTTTGATGAACGGGCTTTACCAGGCGGGGGATTTTAAATCTGATATGATGGGTATGCCCTTCCAGGGACATAGTATTACCGGCTATGACAATGCAAAAAAATTATTTGTCAGCACATGGGTGGACAATTTTGGCTCAGGTATTATTTATATGACCGGCACCTATGATGAAGCATCAAAAACGCTGCACATGAAAGGCACCCAAACCGACCCGATGACTGGTAAGGATGCGTTTATCCGCCAGGAGATGAAGGTCGTGAATGATGATACGTATAATTTACTGATGTATGGGCCGGGACCAGATGGAAAAGAGATGTTGTTTATGTCAGGCGTCTTTAAAAGAAAAAAATAGCTCTTGAACTTGAATCTTGGATCTTGAGTCTTGAATCTTAAGCAAGAAAGTGAAAGACTCAAGACTCAAGACTCAAGATTCAAGAATTATTCCTTCTTCGTTTTTTCCATCTGTAACTCGGGATTCCGGCTCCACTCCTGCATACTGCCATCATACAATTTCATTTTATACCCTAATGAACGACCAACGAGATAATCCACACTGGCTGTTTGACCGATAAAACAATAAACAACTACTTCTTTTTCCTTTGCGGGAATCACCGATGAAAAATTCTTTTGTAATACTTCTGGAGATTTTAATGAGTTTGTTGAGTCGATCATGTCGGGAAAAGGAATATTCTTTGCCCCTGTAATATGCCCGTCCCGCGGATAACCGGTCGGATCGCCATCATACCATCTTTTCAATCTTGCATCTACTATTTCAGAGGTTTGGGCTCTTAATGCATCCTGGACATAGTCTTTGTTTACAAGCAAACCATTATCTGTTGCCACAAAATTTCCTTTCTTAAAAACAGAAGGCTGATTCGTCACCGGGTATCCCGCTCTTTTCCAGGCTTCAATACCACCATTTAAAAAGTATACCTGTCCCTGTAAGCCATAATTCTCCAACGACAGGAACATACGGGAGGCGATCGTAACATCAGCACCGCGATGACAGATCACAACTTTGGAGTTTTTATTGACCCCGAGGTCCTGCAAAACTTTTGTAGCCGTTTTTGCATCCGCTGAAACCATATTTGTTTCGGGTGTATTAAAGGCAAGCCATTCAGGCCAGAGAAAACGTGAACCCTCAATATGCTCTTTGTCAAAATCAGCTTTTACCACAAAACCAGTATAAAGAATTACCAGGTTGGGATCCCTTAAATTATCATTTAACCATTGCGGTGAGACAATAATATTATTCTGCGCCCGCGATGCCAACACGATCATTAATAACAAAACCACAACGACAGATTTCTTTCTCATACAATATTAATTGGTGAAGAATATTTTCAGAAAGGTAAGTTGACCGCTTGTGTAATGGAGGGCAATTTATGACAAACGGTGATATGTGAATTTGAGCTACTCCTTTTTTGCAGGAATCTCTGCAATTACAGGGGCTTGTTCAGTTTTATCGCTATCAGTGAGTCTTGTTTCCTTTTTCGTTCTATAATTCATCAGGTAAATATCAAAGTTCTTTCCTTCATGCGTGCTTTTATCCATTGCGAGCCACTGACCATCACTGCTCCAGCTATGCCAGCCGCTGCTGAGATCACCCGAAGTTAACAGGGTGGTGAACGTGGCCTGAAAGCCTTTTTTAGGATCAGGTGATGCAATATAAATCTGCGTCTGGTTATTCTGCTTTGACATATAACTTATAAAATGATACTTGCTGTTATATTGTGGCGGACCCACATGATATTCGAACCATTTTGTTGTGGTGTCAGATTTTGGAAACCGGGTGATTTGGTACTTAAAATTACCGGGACGCATGGTATCGCCGGGCAACTTATAAAAATTCAGATACCATAACTCCGCAGGTACGGTTTGCCTGAGTTTTTTGTCAGGCCGGTAACGAAGCACAATTGCATTTCCACCCGGTAAAAATATCGGATCATTTTTATAGGAAACCGTATCATTTGTGATCTGTTTGAACTTCCCCGTCTTAATATCGACAAGAAATAATTGCTGTCTTATTTTGCCCATCCTTCCCGAAACGATCATTTCTTTTCCATTTTTCCTGCTTCCCATCCAGCTATCTTCCAATTGCAGATCAGTTACTTTTCTTTTATTATTTCCATCGGCATCCATTTCATACAAGAAGTAACAGCGATGACAGGTATCAACATCACTGATATAATAAACTTTGTCTTTGTATGCATAATAAACCCATTCAACACCGGGTGTATTGGTGATGTTCTTCTTCCCGCTGCCATCCATGTTCATTGAATAAATATCATAGTTATCCTTTTCGCGATCTTCAAAAACATTATATACGATCTTATACTGCTGTTGTGCTGCAGCATGTTGCTGAATAGCGAATAGAACGTACAAGAGTGCGACCCATCGCTTTGCTCTGGGTAAACTGCGACTCAATTGCATAATAGATGAGAGGAATCTGAACGGAGCGTCGCAACGATGCTTCATAGTAGTAATTAAGCTGGGTTCAAAAATATTTTCAAAAACCGGTAATGTCTCGGTTTGAATTCTTTTTACCACATAGTCACATAGTGCACAAAAGAAAATACACACATAGGGCGTTCTATGTGACAACCTATGTGTCCTATGTGTCTATGTGGTTCCAATTTTTCAAGCTGATAAACTACCCAACAATCAATCAGCCCGCCTGGTCATAAGATTTCCGGATCCATTCAATAAGGTCTTTATTGATCGACTTTTCATCTTCCAGTTTTATACGGTGCGTACACATGGCATTCCAGCTTCCTGCAGCTTCTACATTTCCTGACGGAGCCACACCTTTTATATTTAACCCGATATCCATTCTTGCTTTGGTCGATGGCTGAATAATAGCGAATTGTTTTTTTCTCCGTAAACTCACATAAGCTTTTTTTGGCGACACTTCAATATCTTTTCCGAATTTGTTCACTTCGTTCATGATCTTATCATACCAGGGTTTCAGGTTTTCTTTTCCCTTGTATTGTTCGGTTATCCAATCAGTGTCGTCCCCGGCAGCACCGGCATAGCTTTGTTTGGCATAAAGAACCACCATATTTGCATTGCCATGAGTAAAGCCATGTTTCTCTTTTAAGAAATTTACCAGTTCTCCATGTTTGGCCAAACCGGATCGATTGACGATGGTTATCCATTCGTTTAATTTTTTGCCTGTACTTTTTTCAATATTCGCAATTTGCGTTGCCGCCGCTTTTTCAAGATCGCTCATAAAAATAAATTTTGTTGGGGCAAATTATTAAAATCAAACTAACCCGCATTGTAAAAAATTAACCTGTCAGGCAAGTGGTAAAAAATTCAGATAGGGACCTCTCTTTTCAAGATAAGCGCCAGGATTGATACCGGAAAATGCCTGGAACTCCTTAATAAAATGGGCCTGGTCAAAATAGCCACATTCATAAGCCAGCATTGACCAGTCGATCTTTTTTTGCTCCTCAATCAAATGAATTACTTTCTGAAACTTGTGAATACGTGAAAACATTTTTGGAGACAGACCGACATATTTCTTAAAAAGTGTGATAAGATGCTTTTGCGTGATCCCTGTTTTATCAGAAAGATGTCTTATCGTCCACATTTGAGGCGATCGCGTTAATTGACCTACAGAATAATGAACGAGCACATGGTTCTCCATCTTATTCTTTCCTTTTTGCAGGAGATAATTTTCAAGGACCCGGAATCTTTTGTCGATGCAGGGCTCACCCAGGATCGCTTCGCGAATCGTAGTAGCGTCATTTCCCCAAATACAATCAAGCCCGATAGTTAGATCATTTAATTCTTCCATAGAAAAATCTACGAAAGGGTAACAACCGCCCGGTTTGAAATGAACACCTATCATATTGGAAACGGAAGCATCAATAAGGATATAATTCGTCTTCATCCCCGAGATCCAGCTTTTCTTAAAAGTTATGTATGCCGTACCCTCTTCGTTAAGAAACAATTTTTTTGGTGTTTCAGTGAGATCGATCAACAGGTCAACAGCACCGTCAGGCAATAATTTTTCCATAGAATGCGCTGCATGAAATCCTTCATAGTAAAAGAAAAAGTCTATGAATTGTGACAAAGGCGGCCCTGGTTTATGAATGCGATAGATCATGGAGATTTTGTAATGGTTTAGATCCTTCGTCCCACGGTTTAAACGTGGGCATTACTGATATCATTGACATTTACTGATAGCAAGTCCATAGGGATGCACTTTAGCGAGCATGATCTTTGCTTTTACTGCCGGATCATCCATCATGAATTGCAACGCTTCTTTTTCGTCTTTTGCATAAAATACAACGAGCCCCATCATTTCAGGATTGTCAAGTGGTAACTCTGTACGACCGGCTAACACCACCACACCTTCTTCTTTCTTTTTGATCAATCGCTGGAAATGTTCACCAACAATTGCCTGCTCGCTGGCATTCCAGTTCTTTTCATCCTGGTATTTTTCAGGAAGCGTAAGCACACCCAGCCACGCTTTTTTATCTTTTGTATCGGTCTGTGCAAATGTTTGTGCCGTTATAAAACATGCAATTGCCAATAAGAGCTTTTTCATTCTTATCTTTTTAAAATTTTTTCATAGATCGCGATCCATTCATCCGGAGTTATTTTAGATGCCAGCTCGCCAATTAATTCAAATGGAATATCCTCAGGTTTTTTATAACGTATGCAACTTTTACCCATATCCAATTTTTTGCCCGACGCTTTCGCATGCGCTGCCGTAAACCATTTTAATAACGCCGGATCGGCATAAACTCCCATGTGATAAACCGCAATAAAATTTTTTTGAGAAGCAATACCCATAAAAGGCAATGGATCTTTAGGATTGCAATGATATCCTGCCGGGTATTTTGAATGTGGCACCGACCAGCCAAGCATTCCATAACCCATTGTTTCCTGGAATCCTTTAGGGAGATTCTTTTTGATAACAGCACGAAGCCTGGTAAAAGCTTTTTGTCTTTCTTCAGGTATCTCTGCCAGATACGCATCAGGTGTTGTTGCTTTTGATTGCATAAGCGGGATTTAAAAACTTAAAATACGGAAAAACTCCGGCCATGGGCCCATTTCTTCTTTGTATTGCTTTGCCATCACTCTTGTGATCTGTGCAATATGAGTAAGATCATGCACCACCCATGTAGCCAAAAGATTTCTCAATGTCACCTCACCCAGCTTCGGGTGCATTCCTTTCTTATCAAGATCTGTTTCCGTTAAATTCAATGATCTCAACCATGATAGATTGTCCCTGCGGACTTTTTTAAACTGGCGTAGCAATTGATCAAGTGTCTTTCCTTTGCTTTCTTCATATTGTGCGAAACGATCCCATGGCGTAAATGGTTTTGATAAGCCAAATTCCAGAATAATTTTTGTTCTCGCCATCCAATCTGTTTTTTCACCATGGATCAGATGGCCGACCACATCATACGGGGAAAATGTCTCTGGCCCTTCATTATTCATTACCCAGCCATCATCCAATCCGCCAAGCAATGTTCTCAGCAC
>JAICPX010000336.1 GCA_025929635.1 Chitinophagaceae bacterium | reverse complement strand
GTTCTGCGGGGATTGCCTTTATCACTGCTCAATACCTGGAATATTTTTTTGAGTTACCGACCTTTTCAACCGCCATTGAACAATCTGTTGTCTTTCATATTCCATTGGTTGGCGATATACTTCCACTTGATGATATCGGGGTAAAGGGCCTGACCATTTTTATCCTCTGTATTCTTACATGGATCAGTTACCGTAGTACGAAGACCAGCGGTGTTTTAATGAACGTTTTTTCTTCAGCAAAGGTTGCGGCGATCGTGCTGCTGGTTGGGGGTCTCTTTGTGTCCGGGAAGGGATCTTTTTCCAACTTTTTCGAATCGGCAGAACTTATAAAGCCCGCAGGTTTTGCATTAGTTACCGCAATGGTGGCTGCATGCAATGGTGCATTACAGGCATTAGATGGTTGTAATAACATGCTTTACTTAACAGGTGAAATAAAAAACCCTGGCAAGAATATTCCCAGGAGTTTATTTATCGGGTTATCGGTTTGTATCGTCGTTTACCTGCTCGTCAATGCTGCCATGATCTATGTGTTACCTGTTGATAAAATGGCCGAATCCTCATTAGTTGCTTCTGACGCGGCCCTGATCGCTTTTGGTGCGATCGGTGCCGGGCTCATCGCATTTCTGATCAGTTTCTCTGTGTTGGGCACAACCTTTTCAAATGTGTTTACTCCGCCAAGAATGACATTTGCTATGGCGCAGGACAAAAGGTTTTTTAAAATGGCAGGGGCAATTCACCCCCGGTTTCAAACACCCGGCAATGCTTTACTTGTTCATTTTGGCGTGATGATCGTGATGGTGATTAGCGGATCTTTTTACATATTGGCTGACATGTACATTTTTATAGTTTGGGCATTTAACCTGATGCTAATGGTCGGTCTTTTCATTCTTCGGCGAAAAATGCCGGGAAAAGAGCGACCTTATAAAGTTTGGGGTTATCCCTGGTTACCCATTCTTGTTATCTTATTCAATGCTTTCTATCTCGTTATAACGTTGGTTGATGACGTCCAAAAGTACCAGGAGGGCAAAACAAGGTTAATGAATTCAGTTTTTGGGATCGTGGTAACAGCCTCAGGAATCCCTCTCTATTATTACTTCAAATGGCGATACAGCAAGAAGCCGGTTGTGTTATAAGACAATCGTAGTTTTTCTATCTGTAAAAAATAGTACAACCGTACTACAAGAAATCATTTTTCTTTTTTATACTTTAGATCGTCGAACCTGTGATCCGGTCCTATCAAACCCGTTAATCCTGCCGGGAAATACCGTATCCGACGACGGCAGGTATAATACCGGTGTTGACAATCGGTACATTCGGGCTGAACCAGAATCATCTACCAGAACAAATTAAGACCCCGGGGACCACCGGGGTTTCTTATTGCAAGGACCCCGACAAAGTCGGCACGACGAAGCAATCTCCCCTAAAATCTTAGTAATACATCCTTTGCACCTTTACAGCGACTTTATTGTAGTTTGTCAATGGTCAATGGTGAATGGTCAATAAATAGAAAATGCATGATTCACCATTCAAATTCACAAGTATGCGTGGAATTGGTTACAAATGAATTACTAATAATATCGACCAATCAGCGGATGTTCAACAATAAGTTTTTTTAGCTGTGCCGGGTCAATGATGTTTTGTTTGCCATAAACAATCTTCCCACCGGGCTCAACAATCAGCGTATAAGGTAAAGCGCCCTGCCATTTAGGATCTACAGATTCAATCAGTGTCCACTTATTTTTCATGTTAAACAGATAGTTCTTATTTGAAGCTTGTTTTGATTGCAGGAATTTTAACGCTTTTGCATGTTTTGATGTATCATCAAGGCAGATGCTTACAAATTCAAAATCCCGTCCACGATACATGCGGTTGATCTCTACAAATTCAGGAAACTCGATAATGCAAGGCCCGCACCAGGTAGCCCAAACATTTATCAACCGGAGTTTATCAGTATTATTTTTCAAAAGAGCCTTTACACCGGTTTCATCGATCATTTCAAGAGTAACAGGCTCAGCGGCCCAATCTTTTCTTGCTTTTTCTACCCAGTTATTTTTTTCTGCCCATTTTACGGAACAACCAAACACCTTCGTGGTCTTCACAGTCACTTCTTTCCCCTGCAATAATTCTTCGATCGCATTACGTGTATCATGGGTTGTAGGCGTTTCTGTTGGTTTTTCTACATCGTCAATACGACCCTGGAAACGTAGTATCCTTTCTTTATCAAAAATAAAAACATGCGGAGTGGTGACGGGTCCATACGCTTTTGCCATTGCCTGCTTGTCGCCATCATACAAATAAGGAAAATTAAATTTCTTTTGTCTGGCTCTCAACTGCATCTCGGCATAACTATCACTCATGTCACTATAACCCAACTCATCAAGTCGAACAGACATAGGATCATTAGGCGAAACAGCGACGATGCCAACACCTTTTGGATTGTAATCTTTTGTCAGTTGAATGATCCTCTCTTCATAAGCCTGCGCAGTAGGGCAGTGGTTACAGGTAAAGATGATAACAAGGATCTTGTATTTGCCGAATGAAGACAATGAATAAGTTTTTCCATCCACTCCTTTTAATGAGAACGCCGGTGCTTTGGAACCAATGGGTAATGTTGGATGCTCCTCCGCGACTGTAACAATTGTGGTATTGACAAAAACAGAAAGCAAAAGAATAACATTCCGCATGAGATTTTTTTTGAAAAGGTAGAGAATTTTAGGGAACTGAGATGCCTGGCGCAGATGGTAACCTGTATGCGCGCTGCCGACCAGCACTTAAACCGGTTTACACATCGTACTTCATAGTTTACTCAATTGGCGATTGCCCTATTTTTGCGCTCTATGCGCTACATGAAATGGATCGGCTTGCTGGCCATCATTGCATTGTTCGTTTCCTGTTTTCTCCCCTGGGTTATTATTCATTCCAGGAACATTGTTGTGAGTGGCGTTGATGCTGCCGGAACAAATTTTGGCAAGCCGGGGTATGCTCATTTTATTTTAGGGCTCTTTTTTATCATCTTTCATTTCATCCCAAAGCTTTGGGCCAAACGCTGGAACTTGTTGGTGGTCGCACTCAATATTGCGTGGGCAGTGAGGAACTATTTTATTATCTCGATGTGCAGGGAAGGGGAGTGTCCCGAGAAACAACCAGGACTTTGGATCGTTATGATCGCCTCAGCGCTTATGTTATTGGCAGCGCTGTTCCCGGATATAAAATTGAAAGAGGAAAAGAAAGGTTGAGGTTAAGGTTGAGATTGAGCGGCAGCTCCTCCGATCAACGTTACTTCTTGCCTGAACCCAATCAGCACAATAGATCTTTCTCAAAAGGTTTAATCAAGGAACTTAAGACTTTTCTTTATTATCTCAATACATTCCATCATTTGGTCTTTCGTGATTATGAGAGGCGGTGCAAAACGGATCTTATCACCATGTGTAGGCTTGGCAAGCAATCCATTTTCTTTTAGTTCAAGACACAGGTCCCAGGCTGCGTCATTGCTGTGATGATCGATCACGATGGCATTCAGCAATCCTTTTCCTCTTACCATAGCAATATGAAGCGAATCGATCTTTTCTAATTCATTTCTTAATATTTTGCCCATTGCTTCAGCATTTTCCGCCATCTTTTCATCTTTCAAAACCTGCAAAGAGGTAATTGCCACCTTGCAGGCTAACGGGTTGCCCCCGTATGTGCTGCCATGTTCACCGGGTTTCAATAACATCATTATTTCATCATCGGCAAGCACAGCACTTACAGGCATCATGCCTCCGCTCATCGCTTTACCAAGAATCAGAATGTCCGGTCTTACATTTTCATGGTCACAAGCCAGCATTTTGCCGGTTCGTGCCAAACCGGTTTGAATTTCATCGGCAATGAAAAGCACATTGGCCTCTTCACACAATTCTTTTGCTTTTGATAAATAACCATCGTCAGGAACAACAACGCCAGCTTCACCTTGTATTGGTTCAACAAGAAAACCGGCAACGTCTTTGTCTTCCAAAGCCTTTTCTAACGCTTCAGCATTATTAAAGGAAATCGAAATAAAACCTGGCATGTAAGGACCAAAATTCTTTGTTGCCAATGGATCATCACTGAAAGAAATGATCGTCGAGGTTCGACCATGAAAATTTCCATGGCACACGATGATCTTAGCCTTTCCTTCTTTAATGCCTTTTACTTCGTATGCCCATTTACGACAAAGCTTTATCGCCGTTTCAACGGCTTCGACACCGGTATTCATGGGCAGCACTTTATCATAGCGAAACACATCAGTTATGAATTTTTCGTACTCACCAAGAATATTATTGTGAAACGCCCGGCTTGTCAATGTCAGCTTTTTGGATTGTTCGATGAATGATTCAACGATCTTTGGATGACAATGTCCCTGGTTCACGGCAGAGTAACCGCTAAGAAAATCATAATAACGCTTTCCATCTACATCCCAAACATATACACCTTCACCCCGTTCAAGCACAACGGGTATTGGATGGTAATTGTGTGAACCATACCTGTCTTCAAGATCTAAGTAGTATCGTGTCTTTTCAGACATATTGATTAGTGATTGCATAAAACAGAATTGATATAAAAAGTAAATTTTCCAGGCCTTCCAACGGGGAAGGTTTGGATGGGTCTTTTATCTTCGATGATTGAGAAGATCGAGATTTTGCTGAAGAAAGGATGATATAAGATTTTGTTGACTCATCTGAAATTCGCATGCAAGATACAAAAAAACACCGGAGCCGATTGATAAATGATAAGAAATAATCAGAATGGATGTTCGACTTTTGCAGAGACAAGGCATGCCTTGTCTCTATGAGAAAACAATAAAATCAGGAAATATGTCATACACAATACCTGCAGGAACTAGGATCGGGCACGTCCACCTCAAAGTAGCTGATCTTGAAAGGTCATTGAAATTCTATCGCGATCTGCTTGGCTTTGAAGTGCAGCAATATTATGGCGATAGCGCTGCTTTTATTTCTGCAGGCGGTTATCATCATCATATTGGCCTGAACACCTGGCATACCAAAAATGCAGCACCAGCACCGATAAATAGCGCCGGGCTGTATCATACGGCTATCTTATATCCGACAAGAAAAGATCTGGCCATTGTATTAAAACGATTGATCGATGCCAGTTATCCTTTAACTGGTGCATCCGATCACGGTGTTTCAGAAGCTATTTATTTAAATGACCCCGATAGAAACGGGGTGGAATTATATTGGGATAAGCCAAAAGAACAATGGCCTGTGGATAATAAAGGGAATCTACAAATGGGCACCGAAGCCCTGGATCTGAATGATCTGTTGAAATTAGCAGGTTAGTGTGTTGGAGGGACCGCAGCATCACAGATGATTGTGAACTGGGATCGATCTTCAGTAAT
>JAICPX010000146.1 GCA_025929635.1 Chitinophagaceae bacterium | reverse complement strand
GTTTATTTACTACCAGGTGCATTGGATCGCCGGGTGGAATATAAATATCATCCTTGTTTGTAGAGTCTTCCCACAACTGGCCTAATGGATTATTGGCTCCCTCATTGATCTGGCGATAATATTTTTTTCCAAGCTTTCCATCTTTACCGGGATAACGGAATTCCCATTTGAACTGGCTGCCGGTTACTTCCACTTCCATTGCATTGGCCGGAGCAGCTCCTGTAATACCAAACCAATAATACAGTCCAAAACCCACCATTATAGTTAACGCGATCGCCGGTACTGCAGTCCAGATAACCTCGAGCTTATTATTATGCGGATAATAGTAAGCCTTTCTTTTATCAGACTCCTGGTATTTATAAGCAAACCAAAAAAGAGCAATCTGGGTTATAAAGAATACAAAACCGGTGATCCAAAGCGTGATCTCCATCATCCTGTCAATGTATACGCCATGGTCAGAGGCAGAACTACCGAACTGCAGGATTTTACCACTCAATTTTTCATTACAATAATAAACGCCGATCAATCCAAGAATAAGGAATGCCAAAAGCAAGAATGCATTGATTCGATTGTTCTGCTTTCTTGATCTTTCCTCTCCACGCATTACGGCTACATATTCGCTTGCCTTGGCTATCTGGAACGTGATCAAAAATCCAAGCAACAAGATCACTATAATGAAAGTCGTTTGCATATTCTTCTTTATTCAGTTTTTTTCAATTCATTTTCTCAGTTCAAAAGGTTTAATAGGTTCCAGCGGTTGACTTCTTGAACTTGTTAAACCTCTTTAACCTCTTGAACTTTTCCTATGTATGATGAATCACACTTTCTTTAAAGAACGGATGATTCTTCGGCACCAACGGGTGTTTCGCCAATGTTCTTCCGACTACCAATAAGATCAACCCCACAAATCCAAGACCAATACCCAGGTCATACAACAACATCGGCACATGGTCCATTGATGTTGCCGGGTGTACCATTTGAAAAAAGTCAAGCCAGTGACCAAATATGATCAGCACAGCCATAATTGTCACCGTGGTATAATTCCTTTTTGCTCCTCTTCTCATTAACAATAACAGCGGAGCAATGAAATTGATAATAATGTTCAGAAAGAAAATCCCGCGATAAGGACCTTCTACCCTTGGTTCAAAATATTTTGTTTCCTCCGGCTGGTTACTATACCAGATCAGCATGTACTGGCTAAACCAGAGGTAACACCAGAATACCGAGAAGGCGAACATGAATTTTCCAAGATCGTGCAGGTGTTCTTCATTAGTATATTCAAGGTATCCTTTATTTTTCAGGTAAATCACAAACAAGGCGATGAGGGCTATTCCCGAAACAAATGTGCTTGCAAATGTATACCAACTGTACATAGTGCTGTACCAATGTGCATCAATACTCATCAACCACAACCACGGAGTGGTTGACATCACGGTTAGTGCAAATACAAAAAGGAATACTGCCGCCCACACCGTATTTGTCCACTGAAATTTCTTTCCTTCCTCTACGCTCATTTTACCCGTGTCAGTGCTCAGAGAAAGCTGCCTGATCTTCCATCCCAGGAATGACCAAAGACCAATTGTAAGCAGCGTCCAAACAGTGAAGAAAGTTTTATTTAAAAATGGCGATTTGTGTTCTAAAATATGATCAGTTCTTACTGCATCATCACTAACCCAATGATAAATGGCATGATCACCGCCAAATACGATTGCTAATAAAATAACACTGCAAATAACCCCGATCACCGGGACACATGCCGCAATAGCTTCTGTCACTCTGCGAAAACTGATATTCCACCCTGCCCATGCAAGTATTGTAGCGCAGATCATGAACATTGCTGCATTTACAACCAACAGGAAAAAAACGCTGTTCTGCAAAAGGCTTGACCAGAACCTTGCCCTCTCATGTTCAGCTTCCGGGGTATGACCAGCTGCTGCTCCATGCGTGATAAATAACAAGATGATAGAAATAACGCCAACAGCCATTAGTCCATATGACCAGAGTTTATAGCGTTGTGGTATTTCAAATTTTTCCCGAATAGTCATCAGTTTATCTTTTATTATTCTTCAAAATCTTTTTTACTTTTTTGCATTGCCGGTGCTGTCTGCTACTGTCGTTGCGGCAGGCTTGGTATTGGCGTTTGCTTGTTTTTCATTTATATAATGAACGATCATCCAGCGTTGTTTTGTTGAAAGTTGTGATGCATAGCTGCCCATTGCATTCTTTCCATAGGTAATAGAATAGAACATTTGGCCATCGGGCATATTTGCTACAACCGGATCTGTTATTAAATTTTTGGGAGCCGCTGCAAAAGGGCCATTTCCTCCGTCGAACAAGGGCCCATTGCCGTCTAATTTATCTCCGTGGCAAATTGCACAATTGACCAGGTATAATCTTGCTGCCTCCAGGTAGTCAACGGCGCTTAACGCCGGTAATGGATTAGGGATCGCTTTCGATGCAACATAATTTGTGCTGTCACCCATTTTATCCATTGGTAAATGGAATGAAGAAACTTCACCTCTTGCAATTGTACCCGGTACAGGCGTCCTGTCATAATAAATCTTTCCCCCGGCTTGTGCAGTATCACTGGTAAATCTTGATGAATCGAGATCGGCGTAAGTCTCAACAGCGCGGCTATAAGCCATATCGGGCATATAATTATATCCTTCGCTTCTATTGTTAAACCTGCAACCGGTAACGGCGGCTGCACAAATAACAACAGTAATGATTGCAATTTTTTTCATCCTTAACTTTTTTCTTTTATACTACTGCTCCCTCTGGTTTTATCTCAAAAAATTTTGTTTCCTTATCATATCGTCCCAGCCACCAGCGGTCTTCCCTGTGATCAATCTTTACATCTTTGGCACCGAGACTTTGTAAGAATGATATAGCTTCAGTTTCATTTGTTCGGTCTGTACATTCTAATGCCATTAAGAATATGTCGTCCGTTGATCTCAGGTTGAAATGATCCTTCTTTACAAACGGAGCTAACTGGCACAGGTAACAAAATGTGAGTACCATCCCAACTGAAGAAAATAGTACTGTCAATTCGAATGTGATAGGTATCCATGCCGGCAATGAGAAAAACGGTTTACCACCGAAATTCAACGGCCAGTCATACGTCAACGCCCATGAAATAAATCCTAACGCAGTTGCAGTTCCGGTGATCGCATAAATAAACCCGGCAGTATGCAAACTGGTATCGCGAAGTCCCATCGCCTTATCCAATCCATGAATTGGAAATGGCGTGTACACATCATGGATCTTATAGCCGGCCTTGCGCACTTTTTTCACAGCGGGAAACAATACTGCTTCATCATCAAAACTGCCGACCACATATTTTTTTATAGCCATATTATTCAGTTCTAGTTATTAGTTATTAGTCGATAGTCGTCTTCAAAACTATCGACTTCCTCTACGCTCCATGATCATGTGAGTGTTCTTCTGCAAAGTCTTCCGCCGGTTGATCTTCCAGCTTATCCATTTTTTTCTTCTGTGTATCACCGCTTCTCTTCAGGATATGTTTGATCTCAGCCAATGCAATTACCGGGAAGAATTTTGAAAACAGGAAATAACATGTAAAGAACAAACCAAATGTTCCCAGGTAAAAACCGACTTCCCAGATGGTCGGCCTGTAATAAATAGACCAGGCCGCCGGAATATACTCACGATAAACAGATGTAACGATGATCACAAAACGCTCAAACCACATACCGACATTGATCAGCACCGACATAAAGAACGTAACCACCAGGTTTCTTCTTAGTTTTCTTATCCAGAAAAACTGTGGAGAAACCACGTTACAAAACATCATGATCCAGTAACTCCACCCCAGGGGACTATTAACATTCAGGCGGTTTTCGCCAAATGCGAACCATTCATACTCATTAGCGCCATACCAGGCAATGAACAACTCTGTTAAATAGGCAATACCAACTATCGAACCCGTCAGCACAATGATCTTATTCATTACGTCGATGTGTTCAATTGTTATATACTCTTCCAATCTCAACACTTTTCTTGAAACAACAAGAAGTGTTTGCACCATGGCAAATCCCGAGAAGATGGCACCTGCAACGAAATAAGGGGGAAAAATGGTAGTATGCCAGCCGGGAACCACTGAAGTGGCGAAGTCAAAGGATACGATCGTATGCACTGACAATACAAGTGGCGTACTCAAACCAGCTAATACCAATGATAATGCTTCATGTCGCTGCCAGTGTTTTGTACTACCCGTCCAGCCAAATGCGGCAACACCATAAAATAATTTTCGCCATTTCTTTTTTGCACGGTCACGAAGAGTGGCAACATCAGGTAACAAACCGCTATACCAGAATAAAAGAGAAACGGTAAAATAGGTTGAGATCGCAAAAACATCCCACAACAACGGTGAGTTGAAGTTTACCCACAACGGACCTCTTGTGTTTGGATAAGGCAATACAAAGAAAGCGTCCCATACACGACCCATGTGCCAGATCGGGAATTGTCCGGCACACATCACCGCAAAGATCGTCATTGCTTCAGCTGCACGGTTCACACCAGTTCTCCATCCCTGGCGGAATAAAAGTAAGATCGCTGAGATCAAGGTACCCGCGTGACCAATACCGATCCACCAAACGAAGTTGGTGATGTCCCAACCCCAACCAACTGTTTTATTCAAATTCCATTGTCCCACTCCATATATCACCTCCATCGTTACAGAAAGAATTCCAAAACATAAAAACAGCACAGAAATGATAAAGCCTATCCACCATGCACGGGTTGGTCTTGCTTCCACCGGCCGGCATATATCCTCCGTTACCTGGTGATAGTCTTTACCGCCTTCAATCAGCGGTGGTCTTACCTGTGATTCGTATCTGATTAATCCCATATTCTTCCTATTGTTTGTATTTCCCAATAATCAATAATTAAATATTGATTATTTTAAAAATTCCTAATTAATGCGCGGCCTCACCTTTATTCTCCTCTGACTTATGAATTTCGTGATTTTCGATCTCGAGTATCTCGCTTGTATTCCTGATCTTGGCCAAATAGTTCACATTTGGTAATGTGTGTACCTGTTCGATCACATAAAACAGCCGGTCATCATTCTCTGCTCTTGTCTTAACAATATTGCTCTCTTTATCTTTTACATTACCAAACACGATAGCATTTGTCGGACAAGCCTGCATACATGCTGTTACTGCTTTACCATCTGCAAGCGTATTGTTCTCTTTCTTAGCCGTCAATTTTGCTTCCTGCAAACGTTGAATGCAGAAAGTACATTTTTCCATCACACCTCTTGAACGTACTGTTACATCCGGGTTCAATACCATCCGTGTCAGGTCATCATTCATTTGCTCAATGATGGGATCAAGTCGTCCAATAAGTTTCTGATCTCGGTTATTGGGGAAACTATCAGCACCTGTATAATCAGCCCAGTTGAAGCGGCGAACTTTATAAGGACAGTTGTTCGCACAATACCTTGTACCAATACAGCGGTTATAAGCCATTTGATTTATCCCTTCGGCATTGTGGTTGGTGGCTGCTACCGGGCATACATTCTCGCATGGAGCGTTATCACAATGCTGGCACATCATCGGTTGGAAAACGACCGCCTTTAAGTTGTCCGGCTCAACCTTCCCATCCTGGCCTTTGCCCGATACAAAATATCTGTCGATGCGCAGCCAATGCATATCATGATAACGCGCCACTTCACTCTTACCAACAATAGGTACGTTATTTTCTGCATGACACGCAACAACACATGCGCCGCAAGCAGTGCAGCTATTCATGTCAATGCTCATTCCCCATTTTAACCCGGGTTGAGGATGATCAGGATAGATAGTTGATTCTGTACGGAAATCCCCTGTTTTTGGTGCGTAATCTGCTGCAAGCTTATCACGGAATTTCTTGAATTGCTTCCGGTCTTTATTAAATGTAGCTAATGAAGTTTCTTTTACAACCTCAGTTCTGTCCTCATATGAATTGTGGACCTGTGATTGTGCTACACGATAATATCTTCCTGTCTTGGCTATAGTGACATCAGGTGAAAAATAATCCCTTGTTGTTCCGTTTGATGAAGAAAAAGGATAAACATTTTTACCAACCTTGCCCGCTGCTATACCCAATAGCTCGTGTCTTCCGTATCCAACCGCAATCGCGATTGTATTTGGGTCCATGCCCGGGATGATCAATACGGGTAACTCAATAGGATCTTTACCGGGGGCCGAAATAGTCACTGTTGGTTTTTCGGGTTCGTATTCATATTTATTGATATGCCTTTCGGATCCATTAATAAGGTCAACGCCAATAATTTCTTTCGCCATCGTCATGCTCATCAACACATAGTTGTCCCAGGCCGCTTTTGTAATGGGATCAGGCAATTCCTGCAACCATGGGTTAGTGCTTTGTTTACCTGTGCCAATGGAAACCTTCTGATACAATGCCAGTTCAGCTTTGCCGCCTTTTCTCGCACCCGATATTGCGGCAGCAGCTTGTTCGACACCTGCATTATTAAATGATCCTCCCGAAGCTGTGGAAACAGGTCTCTGAACAGCGGGAACCTGCGCCGTCGAAGTATTTGTATTTTGAACAGTTGCCGGTCTTGCATTCAGTGAATCAGAAGCAGGAGCTGTACTCACCAACGGAGCCGAAGAAGCTTTCGGATCAATCACGCCTTTTTCCAGTACGGTATCAAATGCAAGTTTTGAACCGAGTTTTCCTTCCCAATACGTTCTGAAATAAGTTTCGTAGTCAGTATTATTTCCGCTCCATTTTAATAATGAGGTCTGAAACGCTCTTGTCTTAAAAAGAGGGTGAATTGTTGGTTGAATAAAACTTATGTAACCTGATTTTGGTTCAGCATCTCCCCAGCTTTCCAAAAAATGATGTGAAGGAATTACATAATCACAAAGCTGTGTGGTTTCATCCAGGTATTCATTGAACGAGATCCTGGCTTTTACCTTGGCCAATGCCCTTTCAAATCTCAGCGGGTCATGATAAGTATATCTTGGATTAGCGCCATAGATCATAATTGCTCCCACCGCTCCTGCTTCCATATCGGTGAGCATTTGGCTGAACTCGGCATCTGTTCCCTGGCGGGAATTCAATGTTGTTGACCAATCGATCGTGGTACCATAGGCGCCGATCGCATTGTTGATCGCATTAACGATAACCTGGACATTTACATCATTGCTTCCGCTCACAACTACTGCTGCGCCTTTATTCGCATTCAGCGCTGCAACCGCCGCTACTATGCCGGCTTTTGCTTTATCGCCCAGCGTTGTGGTGGCGGCATTGTTATTTAATGCAGCCAATAATGCAGAAGCAACTGCCCCAGCTTCGGAAGGGCGATGGGTGAATCGCTCGTCGGCACTCGCACCAGTCGTGCTTAAGAAACTTTCAAATTGGAGATGCCTGCTCATTTCAGTAGCGCCATCCTTGAACTTCCGGCCTTGTGCATACTGGCGGGCAAACTCAACAGGATTTAACCATGTTCCAAGAAAATCGGCACCAAGACTTACGATCACTTTTGCTTTAGAAAAATCATAGAACGGAATGGCTTTTCTTCCAAATGTGGCTTCATTCGCCATCAACATTCCATTGAAAGAATCAGCATCATATTGTACATGGGTAAGCCCGGGGTATTTTGAAATAATTTCTTTAGTAGTCGGAGAGTTGATCGTGCTGGTAAGGAGGTATGTTTTTGTAACACCGGACATTGCTGCACTTACCATGTTATCCAGTTGTTCGAATGTTGGTACCTCTTCAAATTTATTCCCTGCTTTTCTTTTGGGATGTGTCAGCCGGTTTGTATCATAAAGATCAAGTACAGATGCCTGAACTCTTGCTGATGTGCCTCCACCCGTATATGCACATTCATTATTGCCTTCGATCTTTATTGGCCGTCCGTCTCTTACTTTAGCAAGTATCGGCAACACATCACCATCCTGGACATAAGTAGTAGCATAGTATTTTGAAACTCCGGGAATAACATCAGCAGGTTTATTACCAAAGGGAACAGCCTTTCTCACCGGCGTTTTACAACCAGCGGCAATTGCTGCGGCTGCGGTGCTAAAGCCCAGGTATTTTAAAAAATCACGGCGGGGAGCAGTTGCATCTAACCATCCCTTTCCATTTTTATCCTCAAATGGAAGTTCATCCTGGAATTCATTTTCTATCCGCTTCGCCAATTCCTCGCTTCCTTTTAATTCCCCGAAACTTTGCCAATATTTATTACTCATACCCCAAACCCCTAAAGGGGCTTTTAGTCTCTGAATTTTGCAACATCATTTTCTAAAAAAGGTTACCCAATCCAGATAGGTGAAAAAATTATGTTTCCTAACTAATGAACTCTAAACGAATATTGAAACCCCGACCTAAGTCACCTTTTTAGGGGGACAGGGGGTTTAATAATGACATTTCTGACACTCCAGACCACCGATATCTTTTACAGTCACACTATCCATTCTTCCGTTCCTGATATCATCATGGAATTTCTCGTATATGCTGTAAAATTTATTTCCTGTTGCTCTGCCTGAACTATCCAGTTTATAAAAATCAACTTTTGTTTCGCGGTGACAGTTGATACACCATCCCATGCTTAACTCTGAGAATTGATAAACCTCATCCATTGCAGTGATCTCGCCATGACATGACTGACATTGCACGTTACCAGCATTGACATGTTGCGAATGATTGAAATAAACATGATCAGGCAGGTTATGGATCTTTGTCCACGCAATTGGTTGTGCTTTAGAAGGATCCCATGCATTTGCATTTTTGGGATCAAAGCCTGCGTACTTATATAATTTCTGGATCTCTGCAGTTCCATTTACTTCCGTTCCATCCTCCCTGAAAAGTTTAGGCCCTTTTGTATACTCATTGATCGTTTTGTGACAGTTCATGCAAACATTTACAGATGGAATAACGGCATGTTTACTATCCATAGCGGACCCATGACAGTACAAACAACTTATTTGGTTTATACCCGCATGCACTTTATGAGAATAAAAGATCGGTTGTTCGGGTTGATATTTTTTCTGACGGCCCAGGTCAATTGCTCCTCTTGTTACATAAAAACCACCGACAATAAACAAAACGATTGAAAACAAAGCGATATATGCCTTGTTTCTATAAAACGGAACCGGCTCCGGACGATGAAGACCTTCTGCATCATCACTTAGCTTTTTCAAATTGCTGTTAACCTGCATCAGGATAAGAGCAATAATGGCCATGATCAGGGAAATGATACCAAAAATTAATGCGCCGCGACCGGAAGGTTCTCCATCAGGAGTCGTTGGACCTGGTGGCGGTGGTGGCTCCCATTTATCTGCATATTCAATAACAGCATTAAGTTCAGGATCGGTAATTTGACCTTCAAAAACCTGCATTACTCCAGGATACAAATCCTTGACCGCCTCTGCTCTCGTAGAGCCCGCAGCTACAGCTTTGTTCCAATTCAATATCCATAACTTAAGATTATCTTCATTCTCCCAACGGCTCCGGACTGCCTGCAAATTTGGTCCGGTAGCATCTTTACCCATCGTGTGACAGCTGGCACATTTTGCAATGAATATTGCCTTGCCATCCTGCGCATTGGTATTT
>JAICPX010000061.1 GCA_025929635.1 Chitinophagaceae bacterium | reverse complement strand
AGCATCATTTGGGATTATTGAAAAGTCGGAATGCATAAAGTAAACCTGGCCAACATAAAAAATGAACAAATTATTGTTGGAATTCAATGTCTTGTGTTTTCACAACCTTGATTTTGTTCATCTATTTATGTTTTACCTGCTATTATAAAGCGACACACCACAACAGACAATGGTGTTATCTGACAAAATATTGAGACGAACCAAAAAAACAAAGCAAGAAGCCAAAAAAGTTGAGATGATGAACCCAAATGACCTGTGGTTCACGACACCGACAGTTTCAAATGAGCTCCCTCAAACAACACCAAAGACAAGAGATACAGAACCTGACATCTTAATTTACGAAGACGATCATAGACAGAACGAGTTTTTAAATTTAAGTTTCTTACCACAAATTGAAGTAGAGCCTAACGACATTAAGGACATTTGGATTAATCATAGTAAAAAGAGTGAAGAATCCACATTGCTTAAAACTTGACACGTTAAAAAGATAATTGGTTACCAAACTTAATAGTTAGCTTAAATGAACTTAAATCCCTTTGGAAATGCAGCTCACCTGGACAAGTTATTATCAATGGGTAAGCTCTTGTTAACGACTTCGGATTTAAGACAGAATATGTAACTTACTTTGGAATTCTTGATGACGACGCAGTGATTGAGCTTTGCATACAAGCCCAAAAATTTACAATTAATTATGAATTGAGAAACTGAAAATAAAATACATACTTATGAATAGATTGCAATTATTCAAACTAATTGTATCAATCATATTGCCTTTAAGTTTAGGATCTTTAGCAGGAATATTTACCGCACAATCAATACCTGAATGGTACGCAACCCTGAGACGCCCATCATTCAATCCCCCAAACTGGATTTTTGGACCTGTTTGGACAACCCTTTACATACTTATGGGCATTTCTTTTTTCCTGATTTGGAAACAGGATGCAGGAAAAGAACGCAACCTGGCAATCTTAGTCTTTTTGCTTCAATTGCTCTTGAATTTTAGCTGGAGTTTTATCTTTTTCTATTTCAATATGATTGGTTTTGCATTGGTTGAAATTATTTTATTGTGGATTAGTATAGTTATTATGTTAGTTCTATTTTATAAAATCAAACCAATGGCAGCATATATAAATTTACCTTATTTACTGTGGGTGACTTTTGCAACCATACTAAATGCAAGTTATTATTTTCTAAATAGAAGTTGATTAACTAAGTGAATATTAAAATACAAAAAACTAAACAGCTTGACCAACAAATAAATCGAAGCTATTTGCAAACGATCCGGCGTACTTTCATTGATCGAATACGAGAGTCACGGGATAAATCTACACGTGTTACATTTCAAGACCTGGCCTTGGACTTTCAATTGCACTTTGAGAATAACCAGCTTATCATCGGATCATTCTTACAAAAACGTTCGTCGAAAACCAGATTGGAATTCGAGTCAGCGATAGACGTTGGTATACGGCAAGCAAAATAAAAAGGACAAACGGCGGCTAATAATGAGATTGGTCTTTATCTCTTCTCCAAAAAGATCTCCGCCATCATGCATCTTACACTCCCACCTTCTATTTTTTCAATTGTTGGTATAGAAACAGTCAGGAATTTATTTCTCCCGGATAATTCCTCTTTTTGATCTTGATACAATGAATCAAAAGCGGTTTGGCTCATCACTAAAAATTTTTCCCCTTTGTTATTTTTCACCTGGAGCATATTGCCGGCAAAGCAATGCATTTGATCTTTGTAAATTCTGATCACATCATGACCGCTGCTGTCCAGCAATTGCCTGATCGCGATCAGCTCCCATTCTTCCTCAATGGCTTCTTCACATAAGATTGCAAAATCTTCCGCCAATGTCATCACCACGTTGGTATGATAGACTGCCTGGCCATTTTTATCAGCAGCAAAAAAGATAATGGCCCTGTATTTATTTGCGTTGGCAAACTTCTCCAATATCGAAACATCGGTCCTTGGTGAATAACACGCATAGATAACCTTGTTTTCATGATCGATCACCATGCTGCCGGTTCCTTCCAAGAATTTCCCCTCCGCCTCAAATTCACTCCAGTCCTGCACATTTTCGACGACAAATTTTTCGGCAAGCATTTTCAAAATATCATCCCGTTTCTCCAATCTGCGATTAGCCGAGTACATCGGAAAAACAGAAACGATGCCATCAGGCGAAGTACTTAACCAGTTATTCGGGAAAATTGCTGACGGTTTTGCCGGGGCTGGAGTATCCTCGATCACTAAGACATTTATATCATGGCTTCTCAGTAATTCCACCATCGCATCAAATTCGCCCAGCGCTGCTTGTTGAAGCTCTTTTCCATTTACGTTACCTGATGATGATTGAAAAAAATTCGTAGAGGCAGTTTCTTCATTGGGCCCAAAAGCAGCCGGGCGGATCATTAGAATGGTGTCAGTTATCTGCATGTTTCAAGAATTCGTGTCACCCCGTTAATTCGGGGTCGCACGAATGTACGGCGTTATAATGCATCTATCTTCTTTGACAATTCCCTGTCCTTGTCTGTTACAATATTCCCTGCACTGTGCGTATTCAGCCAGATCTCAACCGTGTTCCATGTATTGGTCCAGGTTGGATGATGATCCATTTTTTCTGCTTCGATCGCAACCCGGGTCATAAAAGCAAATGCCTCGCTGAAGTTCTTAAAGACAAATTTCTTGTACAGCTTGTTTTCTAATTCCTGCCACATACAATTATTTTTTAATGTGCAAATTTGCCAATGTACCAATTTGCAAATTGATCGCCCGCTCCGCAGTTTTCATTAACACATTTGCATATTGGCAGACTAAAATATTAGGTGTTCTTTATTCTTGATCTTTTCATTCGTCAACTCTACTACAAGTTGCACGCCACTTATTGAACGAATACTCTCCATTTGGTTGTGAAGCATCTCATCGGTAACGAGATCTCCCTTCATCAACCAAAGAAAATCAAGATGTTTGAATTCCGGCAACAGGTATTCCCCGTCAAATTGATTATTGTAAATGTAGTGTTCCAGGGAAGTAGCCGGCTCATGATATTCAAACAAACTGAAGAAATAATTCCTGTTTTTCTTCTTTAACTGGATCTCGATATCGTTATTCACCCGGAAATCGACGCCAAGCATATTGTTTATCTGCCAGCAAAACTGGTAGTCTTTCATGGGTGCCATGATACCAAGAAGACGGGTGTCTTCAAAAAACCCGTCAGTAATATCCTGGGTGTCTAAAATAAGTTTACTCACAAGGGTGATTTGGTTCTTTGCTACTGGTCAAAACTGTACCTCGGTTTCCAGCTCTTCATTTCCTCTTTTAAATTTCACTTTTGCTTTGTCTCCCTTTTGAAATTTTCCAAGAGTTTGCATATAGCTTTCCATCGAACTGATAGTGTAGTCACCAACTTTTGTTATGATGTCTCCTGCTTTTAATCCTGCTTTTTGGGCTGGTCTCCCATCGGTGACACCATCACAACGAATACCCGCACCTGAGAAAGTATAATCTGGCATGATACCCATGGTAACTCCCCCACTTCGCAGCGATGAGGTGGTTTGTGTTTCCCTGGTTTTAGTAAAAGCAAGCTTTTGACCTGCAATTATTGGCGATGTCACAATTGAATAAATGTAGTTTATGATCCTTGTTTCACCTATGTAATTCACTTTGTCAGCATCATCGCCCGGCTTGTGATAATCTGTATGTAATCCTGTAAAGAAAAATAGTACGGGAATATCTTTTCTATAAAAAGAAGTATGATCGCTTGGACCGGTACCACTACTGTCGATGCGGATCGCAAATGGGTTCTTTTTATTGGTCGGATCAATCAATGAACTCCATTGGGGGGAGGTGCCATAACCACCGATCGTGACAACATTGCTGCTATCATTCAATCTTCCCACCATATCCATATTGATCATGTAATTCACTTTACTGAAATCGATCGTCGGTTGCTCGGTAAAAAACTTTGAACCATTCAATCCAAGTTCTTCGGCAGAAAAAGCAATAAAGAGGTAGTTGTTATTTTTTAGTTTTGATCCCTTTAAAATTCTGGCCAGCTCTATCAATGCTGCTGTACCGCTGGCATTATCATCCGCACCATTATGAATTGCTTTTTCTCCTGTACGAAGCATTGAATTATTATCCTCGCCATAACCCAGGTGGTCATAATGAGCACCCAATATTACGGTTCTGGCAGCCCCGTTATCAAGATAACCGATAACGTTGCGCCCCATTCTTTTTTTCTCTCCAATATCCACTTTCAATTTTATATCCAGTGTAGCTGTTTGATCACTGAAATATTTTTTTGCCGCAGCCCTGGAAACGTAGACAACAGGGATGTCGAGTTTTTCGGTCCTGTCTTTGCTGTCGAATTTCAACTTGTCATCAATATCAGCGCTGTTATAAAGAATGATAGCTGAAGCGCCACGAGTCTTTGCTTTTTTTGCATTGTTACGGATGTATTCAGTCAGATCAAAATGCGGATTGTTCTTATTTTCTTCAAGTGTTTCTTTCAGATCATAAAACCAGGGCATGTCTGCTTCCTGTATAGCCACTGATGGCAATGCTTCAATATTGATATTTTGAGAAAAGGGGAATGGAAAAAAATCTTTTTCTGCAACCAAATTATGCTCGTTAATTATGAAATGGGTAGATGTATTTATTTGTTTACCGTCATAAATTTCGAATGACTGGAAGAATTCATCCGTACCTTTTGGCTGCAAACCAACTTCCCGGAATTTTTGACTGATATATTCACCGGCCAATCTTTCACCATTTGTGCCCGCTCTTCTTCCTTCCAATTTATCGTCAGCGAGGTAACCGATATGTCCCCGCAGATTTGCGACAATTAAATTATCAGCCTTAGTTAGCCTGGGCGCCTTCTTTTTTTGGCTGTAAGAGATCTGGATAACGAAAAATGAAATAAACAAAAACACCACGCGGATGCTATTCATAAGAATTTGTAATTAGTTGCAGCAAAGTTATTGAATGTCTTCAATGGGCAATGGTGAATGGTCAATTTTAAGAAACTACTTAATGACCGCTGACCATTCACAATTCACGCCAAACTTCCAGGGACGCCGATAAAAGTGTTAAAGCCCGGTTCCTGATGAAAATCAGCTTTCAAAAACCCGATTTCGTAAATGGCAAGCAGGCCCAGCTTTTACATTTGCAGGTTATCGTGAGCGGAAAGAATTTACATATTGGTTTAGTGGGTAACCCTAATAGCGGTAAAAGTTCGTTGTTTAACTGTTTGACGGGGTTGAACCAGCAGGTTGGCAATTTTCCCGGGGTGACTGTTGAATTGAAAGTAGGAGAGGCGAAAATTGATGAAGGCCTATGGGCTGAATTTCTGGACCTCCCCGGAACCTATAGTCTCTATCCAAGACGACACGATGAGCAAGTGACATACGATGTATTGTTAGATGAGGATCATAAAGAACATCCTGATATTTTAGTAGTGATCGTTGACGCCTCGAATCTGAAAAGAAATCTTTTGTTCGCTTCACAGATCATCGATCTGAAATTTCCGACAGTTGTAGTTCTTACCATGATGGATCTCGCAAGAAAAAAGGGAGTGGAGATCGATGTTCCGGGACTGGAAAGAGAACTTGGTGTCCCGGTAATTCCTGTTAATCCCAGGAAAAACAAGGGAATCGCACAATTAAAGAAAACATTATCGCAGGTATCGACTGCTCTTGCTCCAAATACGATAAGGAATTTTGTTCCCGGTGCGCATTGGGGCAGAGGCACAGTGCAGGCCATCAAGGAAAAGTTACCGCAGCTTAGTGATTATAAAGCTTTACATCTTGCATTTAATTATAAAGAGCTCCCGATAAAGTCTTCTGTAAAAAAGATCGTTGAAGAATCAATAAAGGATATTCCATTAAACAAGACTGTATCACAGGCAGAGGAAATAACGGATCGCTATACCCGGATCAAAGCCATTATGCAACAGACAGTAGTGGAGCCCGATCCTTTGCAAAGAACATTGCTGACAGATAAATTGGATAATGTTCTTCTTCATCGGCGGTGGGGTTATTTGATCCTGTTGGCTGTTTTGTTTTTATTATTTCAGTCAGTATTCCTGATCGCACAGTACCCCATGGATTGGATAGAATTAGGTTTTGCAAAACTCAGCTCTTTCTTATCAACCGCACTTCCGGAAAGCTGGTGGAGCGATCTTTTCATTAATGGTGTGATAGCAGGATTAAGCGGCATACTGGTCTTTATCCCGCAGATCATGATCTTGTTTGGATTAATAACTATTCTTGAAGACAGTGGTTATATGGCACGTATCAGTTTTCTTTCAGACAGGTTAATGCGAAGTGTTGGATTAAATGGGAAAAGTGTGATGCCCATGATCAGCGGGTTTGCGTGTGCGGTACCGGCAATTATGAGTGCAAGAAGTATTGAAAACAGGAAAGAAAGACTACTTACCATATTGATCACTCCCTTAATGAGCTGTTCGGCAAGATTGCCGGTATTCACGATTTTGATCGCTTTGGTTATTCCAAACAATTACCTGTTTGGTTTTTTAAGTGTGCAGGGACTGGTAATGATGGGTCTGTATTTATTGGGGTTATTGATGGCTCTTGTTGTCGCTTCAATTGCACGATGGTTTATTAAAATAAGAGAGAAAAGCTTTTTTATTCTCGAATTGCCAACGTACCGGTCCCCACGCTGGGGAAATGTGGTGCAAACAATGGTCAATAAGGCAAAGATCTTTTTGTTTGATGCCGGTAAAGTTATCATGATTATTAGTTTGATCCTTTGGGCACTAAGCTCTTTTGGCCCCGGAAACAGGATGGAAGCGGTAAGCCAACGTTATGAAACGCTCAAGCAGCAGCCCAATGCAAATGTTGAGCAACTCGACAAGGAATATGGTTCGGCCAGGCTGGAAAATTCTTATGCCGGTATCTTAGGTAGATCAATTGAGCCCGTTATTACTCCACTGGGCTATGATTGGAAAATCGGCATTGCGCTGATCACATCATTTGCCGCTAGAGAAGTTTTTGTTGGTACCATGGCCACCCTCTACAGCGTAGGTGACCAGGACGAAGGTGAACTGCGATTACGTGATAAAATGAAAGCGGCTAAAAAAGAGGACGGAACGCCCGTGTATACACTTGCATCCGGGTTATCGTTGATGATTTTTTATGTGTTTGCCATGCAATGCATGAGCACACTTGCTGTTGTAAAGAGAGAAACAAAGAGCTGGAAGTGGCCGATCATTCAATTGATTTATATGACCGGGTTAGCTTACGTGATGAGCCTGATAGCATATCAATTACTGAAATAAATTATTTTGTGGGTGGCTCCCATTTATCTTTTGGCTCAAAATATCTCCAAAGCATCAATGAAATTTTTCTTGCCATTGTCCATGCTTCATTACCACGATTCCATTTTGTATCCTTATTGTTCTTTGTAAAAATGCAAAAGATATAAGGATTGTGCGGTGCATTTACCAATAACACTTCACTGCGACTTGCATTCACACATCCGTTTTTGCTGTACACTTCAATATATGGTGGTACTTGAGAAATCGCCTCATTCAGATCCCAATAATTTCTGCCAAGACTTCGCATCATCCGGTCACAAGCAGCAGGAGAGAAAATTTCATTGCGATAAATTTTTTCAAATAACATCCCCATTTCTTTTGGTGTTGTTTGTCCCCACCCAAATTTGGTCCTGTCATTCTCTCTTCCCGGGGTTCTTGAATTTACTCTTGTATGCACCAGCCCGAGGCTGTCAAGAATTTCATTTATTCTTGTCCCCTTTCCGGCGAGGCTTTGTAACCATAAGCTTGCGGTATTATCACTTGTCGTTAGCATCAGCATCATTACTTTTTTCAATAGTACCTTTTCATTGTTTTTGAATGAACCAAGTATATCCTCTCCTTCGTATAACAAGGAATCTTTATAGATCAGTGCAGAGTCATAAGCTAACTCACCTCGTTGTATTTTATCGATTACCCCGATCAATATCGGCACTTTGACAATACTTGCAGTTGGAAAAATGGTATCAGCATTGATTGAAACGATTTTGCCATTGTTAAGATCTTTCACATATATCCCGATATCGCCATTAAAACCCTTAATAACATCTTCAATTTTTGCCTGCAATTTTTTGTCCTTCTTTTGCCCAAAAAAGTAAATTGTGCAATGCATGCAAAGCACAAAAAAAATGATCTTTTTCATGATGATTAGAATGGCTTCTTGTTCCGGGATGATTGATTCGGCACCGGTGAATTCATATAATCAAAAACAAGATGGCAAAACGCTTTTATCCCTGTTTTCATTCCACTTTCATCGATCCAGAAATCGGGAGTGTGATGTGGAAAGACCTTTGAAGGATCTGCGCCGATTTGTTTTCCCCCGATAAAAAAGAAAAGTGAGGGCACCTTTTCGGCAAAGAAAGAAAAATCTTCAGCGCCTGTGATTGGTGGTATTTCAACAACATTTAGTTCTCCCGCGGCCTTTACCAGGCTTGGCAGCATTTGTTTGGTTAATCCAGGATCGTTGTATGTAACAAGTGTTTTGTTATCAATAATTGTTTCGGCTGATGCGCCTGACGCCTCTGCTATTTTTGATGCAGTTAACCTTATTTTATCATGGATCACTCGTTGCATTCCTGTATCCAATGTCCGGATGGTTCCTGTTAACGCCACTTCTTCAGGAATTATGTTTGATCTCACACCTCCATTGATTGTACTTACTGAAACTACAGCCGGGTTTTTTGTAAGATCAACTTGCCTGCTTACGATGGTTTGAAGACCATTAATAATTTGGGCAGACACGGCTACAGGGTCTATACCGCCCCACGGTTGTGATCCGTGTGTTTGCTTGCCTCTGACTTTTATAGTAAACCAATCTGATGCAGCCATCGTACCTCCGCTACGATAAGTAATTTTACCCGCTTCAGTTTCAGCTCCAATATGCAAACCGAACATTACATCCACTTTTGGATCCTCAAGCACTCCTTCTTTGATCATCAACGGTGCGCCGCCTTCTTCACCCTCCGGTGGACCCTCTTCTGCAGGTTGAAATATGAATTTTATCGTCCCTTTCAATTCATTTTTCATTCCCGCTAAAATTTCTGCAACGCTCATAAGGATCGCCACGTGTGTATCATGTCCGCAAGCATGCATTACGCCAACTTCTTTTCCATTATATGTTGACGTTACTTTTGATGCAAATGGCAGGTTAGTTCTTTCAACCACAGGCAAGGCATCCATGTCAGCCCGTAATCCAATGCAGGGCCCGGGTTTTGCTCCTTTAAGGATTCCGACAACACCCGTTTTGCCCACCTTTTCTTTCACTTCTATACCAAGTGAACGAAGATGATCAGCAATAAGCTTGGCTGTCCGGTATTCATTGTTTCCTAATTCAGGGTGTTGATGAATGTCTCTTCGCCAGGCTACACATTTCGATTCTATTTTATCAGCAGCGATATTTATCTTATTGGTAAGATCAGTGGGTGTTTTTTTCTGTGCTGATGTAAAAACTGAAAACGAAATAAAAAGGATCAATAAAAGAGGTTTCATTAAGCAAAAATTTTATGAATATACCGGAAATAATATTTCATTTCATTATCAATTATTTGCTTGATTAAATTTTTTACTTTTAGTCAACCATGCTGCTACGCCACATTCCCTTTCTAAAGACTGTTTTTATTCACAGTTGTACTGCTTTTGGCGGACCACAGGCACATATCGGCATGATGCTTAAAAATTTTGTGCATCGAAGACCGTATGTTACCCAGCAGGAATTAATGGAGTATACTGCTTTCTGTCAATTATTGCCGGGAGCGTCATCTACACAGACAATTACATTGATCGGCTACAAAAGAGGTGGGGTGATCCTGGGAGTCCTGACCCTTATAATCTGGATCCTGCCCGCAAGTATTTTGATGGGTGCCCTTTCCTTCCTCCTCCACTATATTGATCAGAAAGCCCTGAATGTTGACATTTTCAAATTCATTCCTCCAATGGCAGTTGGGTTCCTGGTTTATGCAACGGTCATGGCGTTTAGTCTCTCGATAAAAAACATTGTTACCTGGGTTATTATGAGTGTTTGTGCCGTGGCAACATTTCTCTTATTCAAACAACCCTGGATCTTTCCATTGCTGATTGTCTTGGGTGGGATAACGACCAACTTAAGCCGGAAACGTATTCCGCAGGTAGAACAAAAGCCAAGAAAGATCAAATGGTGGAATTTCTGGATGTTTGGAATAATATTTATTGCGGCTGGTCTTTTAAGTGAGACAGCAAGAAAAAATGATTGGCCGAACCGGGCACCGGTAAATCTTTTTGAGAACACATACCGGATGGGAAGTCTTGTTTTTGGCGGTGGACAGGTGTTGATGCCTATGATGTATGAACAATTCTCCGTTCGCCCTTACGCTATAAAAACAAAAGATTCAACCGAAGTGATCAGGATTGACAAGGACGATATGTATACCGGCATGGGGATAGTGAGAGCGTTGCCCGGACCTGTTTTTTCGATTGCCTCTTTTACCGGGGGCATGGCATTAAAAGACTATGGGAAAACACCAGAAGAAAGAACTTTTATGCAAGTAGTTGGTTGCGTCATTGGAACGGTTGCTATTTTTTTACCAAGTGCGTTGCTTGTTTTATTTTTTTTCCCGATATGGCACAATTTAAAAAAGTATGCTGCAGTTTATCGTTCGCTCGAAGGAATTAATGCAGTGGTCGTTGGAATAATGATCGCTTCCACCTTTTATTTAATGAAAGATATTTCTTTGCTTGATGTAAGATTGGGAAGTTTAATTAATGCCGTTGTGATTGCCGGGACGTTTACTCTGATACAGTACACAAGAATTCCTCCTCCTTTTATTGTAATTGGTTGTTTAATTCTGGGTGCTGTCTTTTAGTTTTTTTGTCTGTAAAATTTTCTTGTTTCAATTTCCTCTCTCACGACTTCGGGAACGAGGTAGCGAATTGATTTTCCTGTTTTGATATTCTCTCTTATTTGTGATGCAGATATTTCGATGAGCGGCGCATTTAATATGATTGGTTCATTTCCAATCATGCGTTTTATTTCATGATCTTCCCTTTTATAGACATAGATCTCGTAATTATCAATAATAGATTTGAAGTTTTTCCACTTGTCGAGGTTTTGATAGCTGTCACTCCCCATAATAATGGCGAACCGTTGATCCGGATGTTTCTCTGACAGAAATGTCAAGGTATTGGAAGTGTACGATGGTTTAGGAAGCGAGAATTCAATGTCAGAGCATTTTATTCGATTGTCATTTTCAGTAGCAAGCCTTATAAGGTGCAGGCGATCAAATTCATTCAAAAGGGTTTTGCTCTCTTTAAATGGATTTTGCGGGGAAACGATAAACCAGATCTTTTCTATTGGAGTTTCATTCAAGACATGGTTTGCAATAATTAAGTGGCCGATATGAATCGGATTAAAGGAGCCAAAATAAAGACCAATATTCATTAAATTATTGAAAATCAATCAATTAAAGTAACTAAAATATGCTCGGCTTCGTTCAACCTTAAGCTGAGTGAGTAGCCGGAAATCTTTACGGAAATCGGATCTCCCAGTGGGGCGACCTTCTCTAGAAAGATCTTTTCCCCGGGTACACATCCCATTTCCATAAGCTTTAAAAAAATGTCACTATTATCAAATTCATTAATAACAGCTTCCTGACCCGGTCTTAATTGTGATAGTCGTAGCGTTCCCATATTACTGACAAAGCTAATTTCACTGAATTACATTTGCTTTCGAATTTTGAAAAATGCCTCCAGCACCAAAAGTTAATTTCTTCTTTTCAGGCTCCAGGCCAACTCTTGATGAAAGGATAAGACTAAGAAAGTTTATCATTTCAATTTTCAGGCGAGAAAAAACAAGGTTGGAATCGATCAGCTTTATATTCGCTGATGACTTATTGCTACACAAGATCAATAAGGAGTATCTGGCCCATGATTATTACACTGACATTATAACGTTTGAACTTTCCGCCGGGACCCTCCCAAAAGTGTCGGAAGTTTATATCAGCTGTGACAGGGTTAAAGAAAACGCCCAAATTCATAAAACCAGTTTTAAAGAAGAATTGCATAGGGTCATCTTTCACGGAGTCCTGCATCTGTGCGGATATAACGACAAAACCCAAAAACAATCAAGGGAAATGAGAAACCGGGAAAACTATTATTTGGAGAAATACTTCAAATAGTGTTTCACGTGACACACTTCAGAAAATATGTTTCCCGGGTCTTGCAAGTATAAAATACCTTTGCAGGCTTTATGTTCCCAAAATATGATATAATAGTCGTTGGGGCCGGTCATGCGGGTTGTGAAGCTGCCGCCGCGGCAGCAAACCTGGGGTCGCGGGTATTGCTGGTTACCATGAATATGCAGACTATAGCGCAAATGAGTTGTAATCCGGCTATGGGTGGGATCGCTAAAGGCCAAATTGTTCGGGAAATTGATGCTCTTGGGGGGTACTCCGGCATAGTAACGGATGAGTCCATGATCCAGTTTAGAATGCTGAACAAGTCAAAGGGCCCTGCAATGTGGAGTCCACGCGCTCAAAACGACAGAATGCTTTTCTCATGGAAGTGGAGAGAAATGCTTGAAGCGACTTCCAATCTTGACTTTTACCAGGACATGGTTAAGGAACTAATTGTCAGGGATAATAGGGTAGTTGGAATAAAGACGGGATTGGGCCATTTTATCTATTCCGATGCAGTAATTCTCACAAATGGTACTTTTCTCAATGGGCTTGTTCATATTGGAGACAAGAATTTTGGCGGGGGAAGAATTGCCGAGAAGGCTTCGGTCGGGATAACCGAACAACTAGTCTCTCTCGGGTTTGAAAGCGATAGGCTAAAAACCGGAACTCCCCCAAGAGTGGACGGCCGAAGCCTTGATTATTCTAAAATGGATGAGCAGCCTGGGGACGAAGAGATAGTCGGCTTTTCCTTTATTGACACCCAAAAGCCCGTAAAACAAAGAAGCTGTTGGATAACGTACACTGATAAAAGGGTGCACGATATCTTAAGAACCGGCTTTGACCGAAGCCCGATGTTTAGCGGAAAAATAGAAGGGATAGGACCAAGGTACTGCCCAAGCATCGAAGACAAGATCAACCGCTTTTCGGAACGGGATCGACACCAGCTTTTTGTAGAGCCAGAAGGATGGACGACAGTCGAAGTATATATAAACGGATTCTCGACCTCATTACCAGAAGAAATTCAATACGAAGCTCTTCGTAATATCCGGGGGTTTGAGAATGCAAAGATGTTCAGACCCGGTTATGCAATCGAGTACGATTATTTTCCTCCAACTCAACTTAAATACTCGCTTGAAACAAAGCTAGTGGACAACCTATTTTTTGCCGGACAGATAAATGGAACAACGGGCTATGAAGAAGCTGCTTGTCAAGGATTAATGGCAGGGATCAACTCCCATCAAAAGACAAAAAATCTTGATCCAATAGTTCTAAAAAGAAGCGAAGCATATATCGGCGTGTTGATCGATGACCTGATCAGCAAGGGAACAAATGAACCCTATCGGATGTTCACCTCCAGAGCGGAGTTCAGAACCTTACTCAGGCAGGACAATGCCGATCTCCGCTTAACTGAATTAAGCTATAAGCTTGGTCTTGCCTCACAGGACAGAATGGAAAAAGTAAAGTCAAAGAAAGATGGAGTAGAAAAGATCAAACAGATTCTTGTTGATTTCCCGGTTACACCAGAAGAAATCAATCCCTTTTTTGAGGGCAAATCATCCTCTTTGATCTTCGAAAAACAAAAAATCGCAAAACTTTTACTTCGTCCTGAAATTGAATTACATGAACTAATGAAGGCCTTGCCAAATCTGCAAAATGAATTGGGTCATTTTTCAAAAGAAATCATTGAACAGGCTTCTATACAAATAAAATATGACGTGTATATTGAAAAAGAAAAAGAGCTTGTTGAAAGGATGGGACAACTTGAAGATCTTACCATACCGGAGACTTTTGACTATAAGAAAATCTCGGCGCTCGGAAACGAAGCCAGAGAAAAGCTCTTAAAGATCAAGCCTTCAACTCTCGGGCAGGCAAGCCGTATTTCAGGAATTAATCCGAGCGACGTACAGATATTAATGGTTTATATGGGCCGTTGATTTTTTTGATAACCAAGCCACGCAATAACAAGTCTTATCTCTCCGAAACTTATTTTATTACCAAGCTTTTCTTTTATCGGCGTCAATGAACCGCCTGAAAACGCTTTTACAACCGGTTCTATCATTGAAATTTTTTCGGTGCTTACGAGATCGTCAATTTTTATATCTCCGCGGGAAACATAGTGCGCAAGATGACCTTCTATTGTTTGTTGGGTAAGATTTCTCTCCTTAGCAATTATTTCAACCGGTTTTCCTTCTTTGTACATCCGGAATGATTCGGCTTTTGTATCAATCTTATTCCTCTTTTCATCAGTTGTTTTCCTTTCTCTCTTAGGAGATTTCTCGCCAATACGGGAGCTAAGATTCTTTTCTTTACAATACTCAATTATTATCTCCAGGAATTGTTGCCCGTATTTTTCAGTTTTTGCGTCTCCAAAACCGCTGATCTTTCTCAATTCTGCCAAATTCTGGGGTAAGTATCGCGCAAGTTCATCAAGGGTGGTAGACCCGGCTACATAATAGATAGGCAAATCACCTCTTGCACAAATGCTATCTCTTAATTTTCTTAATTGCTGATGCAATCCCGGGTGTGGTGTTCCTGCCCTTGATTGCGTGGCTCCTGCATATACATTTACATTTAAAACGGGGAGTATAAAACTCTTCCTTCTTTGGTGATACGCTTCAACATCAAATTTTCCGGAAAAGCCTTCT
>JAICPX010000472.1 GCA_025929635.1 Chitinophagaceae bacterium | reverse complement strand
GACTCATTGCCGTTTTATACCACGCCTTTGCAAAATGAGATCTATGGTTACTTTACTTATCGCAAGTGGTGGATCAAGCCAACGATCGCATTAAGCTATGGTTGGGGAAGCCGTACTGATTATATGGAAAGGGAGGAACAGATCCTGGATCTTCGTTTGCGCCGCAATGGTATTACAAGAATTAATTCAACCGAATCGATCGCCGATTTCTCGGTCATTACTTCTTTACGCCATGATTTTTACTGGCTTGGAGTTTTTTCTTACAAAGATCACTTCAGGGTTACCCCGCAGCTTTCTTTCATCAGTGGGACACAAAAATTTGGTTTTAACCAATCGGCAAATACCTATGCTACAATTCTCCGTACCGGTGCAAATGTTTTGTATAACTCTGAGAATGTATACCTCGACGATCAATTGGATTTTCAGCCACTATCACTAACCATGTTTTTGAGAGGCGAATATTCTATTGGAAAATTCTTCGTTCAGCCACAACTCGTGCTTGATTATTATTTCCCGACAGAGAAAGGTAATTTCAGCACGCTGTTCTCATTTAATTTTGGGGTTATCTTTTGATACTTTTACATTTTGTTATCAATTCTCCTGCAATAAATTTCCGGTGTCTTAGTTAAGTCATTGTATTGTAAAGAATTTAACAGCAGGCAAATCCCGGTGGCATTATAGTTGAAGTTTTACCACTCACAAAAAAACATATACATGAAAACAAAACTTGCTATCATGGCCATTGCATTGCTTTCAATGCAGGCTGCATCGGCCCAGTTCCGCCTTGGCGCAAAAGCGGGTGCCAATCTTGTCAAAGTTGCTGGTAAATCTTTCAAAGACGAATTCAGGTATGGTTATCATCTCGGTGGTTTTGCTGAGATCGGTCTTACAAAAGACAAAAAACTTTCAATCCAACCAGAAGTGTTATTTAACCAATACGCAACTACACTTGATAGTAATTTCAAATCCGTCTACGAGAATGTGATCAATTCAAATCAAAGTCGTGTAAAGCTCAACTATCTTTCAATTCCCATTTTGGTGAATTATAAATTAGTTGGACCCATCTACCTGCAGGCAGGTCCGGCCTTTAGTATCCTGATGGATCAGAGCAGGACATTTTTACAAAATGGCGGCGATGCATTTAAAAAAGGAGATTTTGCAATGATCGGTGGTGCACAGATCAGGCTGGCGAAATTATATCTCAATGGCCGTTATGTGATAGGTCTTGCCAATATCAATGATATTGATAACAAAGACAAATGGCAAAGCCAGGCGATACAATTGTCTCTCGGATTGTCTCTCTAAATCATATATCTTTTGAAGCTAATCCTTCCCGATTAACCGGGAAGGATTTTTTTTACCACTGATTAAAAGGATTATTTCGTGGATTTCACGGACTTCCTGGTTGATATTCGGAGGAATGACAATACAAACAAAAATCCGCGTAATCGGTATTGGCCCTATTAATCCGCGATAATCCGTGGTATAATACTTGACAACTAAAGAATCAGGATGTATTTTTAGCCCCTTCCACTTTTTTGTGTCAGGATGTCAAAAACGGAACTAACTAATGAAAGATTCAAAATTTTTCCAGCGAAACGAAGATGAATTGGACTTTATCCCGATCATTCCTTTGAATGAGAGCGATAATGAAACCAGCGATGGGACTGACATCCCGGAAGATTTGCCCGTGATCCCGCTTCGCAATACCGTGCTTTTTCCGGGGGTTGTGCTGCCGATCACCGTGGGCAGGGATAAGAGCATAAAGGCTGTAAATGACGCTTATAAGACTGACAAATTGATCGGGGTGGTGGCGCAAAAAGACAGCGGCGTCGAAGACCCGGGCATTCCTGATATAGAAAATATTGGGACGGTAGCAAGGATCGTAAAACTGATCAAAATGCCCGATGGAGGTACAACTGTTATTATCCAGGGAAGAAACAGGTTTAAGATAAAAAGCATCACTTCTGACAATCCTTACTTCAAGGCAAACATCGAGATAATTAAAGAGGAAGAGTCGCCAAAAGACGAAGATTTTGCCGCTTATGTTGCTAACATTAAGGAGACGGCAGCTGAGATCATCCAGCTTTCGCCCAATATCCCTGCGGAAGCTGCTATCATTTTACGCAATATCGAAAACCCTGCATTTCTTATTCATTTTGTGTCAAGTAATCTGAGTGCTGATCTTAAGGAGAAACAACAATTGCTTGAAACAAATAATATCCGTGACAGGGCTGATATGCTGATGAAGATGCTACAGCGGGAGCTTCAATTTGCTGAATTAAAAAATAAAGTAACGGCAAAAACCAAGACTGAGCTTGAAAAACAGCAAAGAGATTATTTTTTGCAACAGCAAATGAAAAGCATTAAAGAAGAATTGGGTGGTGATGCGAATGACAGGGAAATAAAAGAGATGCAAAAAAAGGCCGATGCAAAAAAATGGACAGAGGCGGCGAAAGAATTGTTCCAGAAAGGAATTGAAAAGCTGGAGAGAATGCATCCTACAACACCGGATTATTCTGTTGTTTACAATCATCTTGACCTGATGCTCGATCTTCCCTGGGGTCAATACAGCGAGGACAAATATGATCTAAAGAAAGCCAAGAAGGTGCTGGACAATGATCATTCTGGAATGGAGAAGATCAAAGAAAGAATTCTTGAATACCTGGCTGTATTAAAATTAAAGGGCGATATGAAGAGCCCGATCCTTTGTTTTGTCGGTCCTCCGGGTATTGGAAAAACATCGTTGGGTAAGAGTATTGCCAACGCCATAGGAAGGAAATATGTAAGACAGAGTCTTGGTGGGTTGCATGATGAGAGTGAAATAAGGGGACACCGTAAGACATATATTGGTGCAATGCCAGGGCGTATCATTCAATCTATTCGCAAAGCAAAAACATCAAACCCGGTGATGATCCTTGATGAGATCGATAAAGTGGGCAATGATTTTCGCGGTGATCCTTCCTCCGCGCTGCTCGAGGTGTTGGACCCGGAACAAAACAATACTTTTTATGATAATTACCTCGAGCTTGAATATGATCTGAGCAAGGTCCTGTTTATCGCAACAGCTAATAACATTCAAAATATTCAACCCGCATTGCGAGACAGGCTTGAGATCATCGAACTCGGTGGTTATGCTGTTGAGGAAAAACTGGAAATTGCCAAACGTCATTTAATTCCAAAACAAAAAGAAGCACATGGCTTAAAGACCACAAATTTTACCATCAATGAAAAAGTGATAGAAAAAATTATCAAGGAGTATACAAGGGAAAGTGGTGTTCGCGAATTGGACAGGCACCTTGCATCCATAATGCGTAACCAGGCAAAAGAACTTGCATTAAACGATAAAGTTAGGGCCGTTGTTTCCGGGACCGATGTAGAGAGAATTCTTGGCAAGCCGAAATACAGCAATGACCTGTACAAGTCGGCAAATATGCCGGGTGTTGCGATTGGACTTGCCTGGACCTATGTTGGTGGGGATATTTTATTTATAGAGTCAAGTCTTAGTGAAGGAAAAGGTGAATTGAGGATCACTGGTAATCTTGGCAATGTGATGAAAGAAAGTGCCAGTACTGCATTGAGCTACCTGCAGGCTAATGCAAAACGCTACGGTATTGATCAAAAATTGTTTGAAAAAAGAAATATCCATCTGCATGTGCCCGAAGGAGCGGTACCAAAGGATGGACCCAGTGCAGGTATCACGATGATGACCTCATTGGCATCAGCCTATACCGGGAAAAAAGT
>JAICPX010000248.1 GCA_025929635.1 Chitinophagaceae bacterium | reverse complement strand
TGCATTATCGCCAGACGAAAACAGTTTGCCACAACTGAAATTAATACGAATTACAAAACAGCGAATCATCGAACGGATTATCGTTTCCAATCCGATAAGGAGGCGTGCCAGCCTTATCTTAAACGAGAAACAACTTGCAACTGGTGCAAAGAGCAGTTGCAATTATGATTTTCCGAACCGCTGTATACGAGACCCGTACCTACAGTGGTGGGAGAGGGGCACCTCATCACTTACAAGTGGTGAGGCCGCCTGCTCGATTATAGCTGTGTTTATTTCTTTGTATTCTTAAGACATTCTTGAAACTGTTATTTTTCACAAAGTTCTTTCAACTTGTCGAGTGCTTTTGGGTAGGTCTGGTTCATATAACCTAAAAGATCTTCGGTGGTGTCTAAGTCAACAGTAACGGTTGTAGTCCCATTGTTCTCTTCGAAGGTATAGTTTTCAAATCCGTTTGCCCATTTTTCCACTTCAGGTCCTTCTGTAATTTCCTTGTCAGCCTTTAAAAGACCATAATGTTGAATTGAAACAAAACGGTTGGGAATGTTTTCAGCTATCTTGGAAACCATACCTCCCTTTTCTCCTTTCTCATCTACTCCAATAAATTGAATTTTATTTCCCTTGTCCCAACTTCCTTCATAGGTCGATGTCGGGTTAAACAAAGAAGTCCATTGCTCATATGTTGATTTACTATTAGTGCCAAGCATAAAATCATATATCTTGGTCACAGGTGCATTGATGCTTACTTTGAATTGTAACTTTTTCATAATATAAATATTTGTATAAATGAACCTTTCGAGTTTTTATTTTCCGTGATACTTAGCAGTCGTTTAACATAGCCTATAATACACTAATTTATGATATAAGCCGTAATTTTTAATAATTTCAGGCATTTAAAGTCAACATGGTAATGTTATACGTTTTGAATTGTTATCACGCCAATGCCGATTTGCAGAGTTAGTGAATCCCCTTAATACAGGTTCTATTTCCTTTTTATCAACTTCTCAATCTCCACCGCCGCAAATATCAATGCAGAAGCTGCGCCTACGATCACAAATTCATTTATCGATAAGGCTTCAGTTTTGAAGATGGATTGAAGAAAGGGAGTAAAAGTGATTGCAAACTGCAATAAAAACGTAAGTAGTACCGACCCAATCAACAGTTTATTGGAAAACAGCGGTACTTTAAAAAAAGATTGGTGCTCAGATCGTATTGCGAGCACATGTGCCATCTGGCTTAAGCATAAGAAATTAAATACCATTGTTTGCCAGGGCAGATCATGTCGAATTGCCCATCCCTGTATCGACAAGGCAATGCCAGCCATTAAAATCCCCACCCAGATCATGTGGATCCCTCTTCCATCAGCAAATACACTATGCTGTGGTGGCCTTGGCGGTCTTTTCATTACATCCTTTTCAGCTTTTTCGAAGGATAAGGAAATTGCGGGCAAGCCATCGGATACTAAATTGATCCAAAGGATATGAATGGGTAACAATGCAACCGGCATCCCTAGCAAAGGCCCCAGCAACAACGTAAGTATTTCACTTGAATTCGTTGTCATCAGGAATTTGATGAACTTAAGTATGTTATCATAGATCCGTCGCCCTTCTCTTACTGCTTTTATTATTGTTGAGAAATTATCATCAAGCAGGATCATATGCGCGGCTTCTTTTGATACATCAGTACCGGTGATCCCCATCGCAATGCCGATATTGGCTCGTTTTAGTGAAGGCGCATCATTCACGCCATCACCCGTCATAGCAACATAATGTCCTTTTTTCTGCAATGCTTTTACGATCTGTAATTTTTGTTCAGGTGAAACACGGGCATACACCTTGATCTTTTCCACTTTGGCCTGAAAACTTTCCCGGTCCAATGCGGTCAGTTCCTGGCCGGTTACTACAAGATCTTTTTTTCCAAGAATTCCAATCCGTTCTGCTATGTTCTTTGCTGTTAGCGGATGATCACCCGTGATCATTACCGGGATGATACCTGCCGTCTTACATTGTGACACTGCTTCCTGTACTTCTTCTCTTGGTGGATCAATAATACCAACTAAACCTAAAAACTGCAAACCAGACTCGTGTGTTTCAGCTTTTGGTTCTTTTGGTTTTTCATTCCAATACCGAAAAGCAAAACCCAAAACCCGCAGCCCTTTCGCAGCCATTTCATCAACTTTCTTTAAAAGTTCTTCTTTGTTTACGTCGTTGCAACGTTCGGGTAAAACATCGGGAGCTCCTTTTGTGAATGAAATGACCTTGCCATCATGTTCATGAAAAGTTGTCATTAATTTTCTTTCTGAATCAAAAGGTATCTCAGCAATGCGCGGCCATGAGGCAGGATCAATTTTTTGCTTAATTGCCAATTCCTTCAGCGCAATCTCTGTACTGTCACCTTTGATAGTTTGATCTTTATCCAGGACGGCATCATTGTTCAATGCAAAGGCAAGTAAGAGTAAGTTCCCTTGCTCATCTTTTTGTAATGAATCAAGTTCTTGTGGTTCATAAGATTTATTATTCGCAAAAACTTCTTCCACATGCATCTTATTTTCTGTAAGCGTACCAGTTTTATCCGTGCAGATATACGTAACGGAACCTAATGTTTCTACCGCTGGTAATTTCCTGATCAGTGTCTTTTGACGGATCATTCTTTTTGCTGCAAGCGCCAATGAAATTGTTATGACTGCGGGTAATGCTTCGGGAATCGCAGCGACAGCAAGCGAAATACTGGTAAGCACCATCTTAACGGTATCTTCCCCACGCAACCAACCGGCAATAAAAAATACAACACAAAGTATTAATACAAGAAGGGAAAGTTTTTTGCTAAACGTAGCCATACGTTGTTGCAATGGGGTTAGTGTTTCACTTTCCTGCAACATTTTAGCAATACGGCCAAGTTCCGTTTTCATCCCGGTGGCGAAAACAATCCCCTTGCCACGGCCGTTGGCAACAAAGGTTCCTTTAAATGCGAGATTTGTTTGATCACCTATTGGCAGATCATCTTCCTCAAGGGTATCGGTGATCTTGTCGATTGCATGGGATTCGCCTGTCAGTGCTGCTTCTTCGATCTTCAGATTATTTGACTCAATAATCCGGATATCAGCAGGCACAGCGCTGCCGGCTTCAAGTAGTATGATATCGCCAGGCACCAATTCTGTCGCAGGTAATGTGACCGTGTTTCCATCCCGAATTGCATTAGCCTGCACAACAGCCATTTGCTTTAATGCCTGCATCGCTTTCTCGGCGCGATATTCCTGGAAAAAACCAATTACTGCATTTAAGATGACAATGACAAGGATGACAATAGTATCAGTGACATCTCCTATGATACCTGAAATGATCGCCGCAGCAAGTAAGATCAGGATCATAAGATCCTTGAACTGCGCCAGCAACATCACTGGGATGCTTTTCTTTTTTGCCTCCTGCAGTTCATTAGGTCCAACTTTGTGAAGCCTGTGTTTTGCCTCGGTGGTTGAAAGACCCTTCTCACCAGATACGAGCTTATCTGAAATTTCCTGTATATTCAAATGGTACCAGTGCATATTCTTAGTTAAGATAAAATAATGCGATCACGAGTATCAGATACAGCACTATGAGAATGATTGCATCTAATGCAAGGGCATATCGCTTGCGAGGTTGGCTGTGAATGATCCCGATTCCAACGACTGCTGTCATTAATAGCGTAACCATGCCACTTAGTGCATGGTTAGGATTTGCGGCAACAAGCAAGGGCCCTTCATTATATAAAATATCATCTAAAGCCAGGATAAGCATATTGAAAATGTTACTACCCAGGAGATTGCCTACAGCAATATCCATGCTACCCAGCCGGACGGCTGTAATTGACACCACCAGTTCAGGCATTGAAGTGGTAGCAGCAACAAGCAAAGTCCCCGTAAAAGACTTATTGACCCCGGTAATTTCGGATAGATTGTTTGCAAAATAAGGTAATGCGATTGCTCCGGCGATTACTAATGAGGCAAACAGGACATAGCGACGAATGGCCAGTGCCATCGGTAGATTTTGTGGAGTCGGGGTCATCTCCAATTTTTTTAACCTGTTTCGTTGTTCATTTGAAAAAATGATATGAATTGATACCAGGTAAAGAATTATAAGAAGTAGTGATGAGCTGCTAAACCAGCCAATTACCGGGATTTTTTTACCAAAAATGATACCGATCACTGACAGAGAGATCAGGAAAACTCCAACCAATCCGGCCAGGATATGACTTTTAGTTACAACAGATGATATTGGCTTTCCTCTTACAAAATAATCAAGTATAGCCAGGATGAGCAGATTAAAGGCGCAACTTCCCAAGGCATCTCCCACGGCAATATCCGGTGCACCAACAATCGCTACCGCGCTGATTCCAGTAAACAGCTCAGGTAATGAGGTAACCCCCGCCATGACGATCAGTCCGAACCATGCTTTACCTAATCCACTGAGCTCGGCAATGACATCACCGTATTTTGAAAGTTTCGCGCCGCAAAAAATTATTATAATTGAGCAGAGAATAAATCCGCCGGTTTGAAGCAATAATTGCATAAGCCAGTATTTAATGCTTGATTTTTTTGAAAAACTGCGGAACCGTCTTCAGCTGCAAATGTCGGTCATGAAATAAATTCAGGATTCTCCCGCACCGGGACCACCAGCATTGGGATCTTGCTTATTGAAACCATTTTTTTTGCCATACTGTTATTGGCAATCTTTTCCCAGGTGTTTTTTGGATAAGTGAACAAGGCGAATATATCGGCATTGATTGCTTCATCGTATTTTTCAACCGTTTGCTCAAATTCCGATCCTTCTAATAATTCTGTTTTGACTACGACGCCGGGAAACTGTTTCTTCAAAAATTGCGAATATGAATCCAGTCGAAAACTCAGTTCAGAAAAGTCTGCGCCCTGCGCGATATTGGTATCAATAAAAACTATGACATGGACCGTCGCTTTAAATATGGCGGCCAATTCAACTATAGGTGTTAAGTATTCAATATCTGTTTCAAAATGATTGGTGGCAATCACGATCGCATCAAGGTCAGCTTGCACATATTTATCCGGTACGACGATAACGGGCGAAACCGATCTGCCAATGACATCTTTTGCAACACTGCCTATAAATATCCTTTCAAACGCATTCTTACCCCTTGTTCCCATGACGACAAGTTTGGGTGTTGTTATTCTAATGAACTCAGAAATGGTGGCCGCGGCGGTTCCGTGTTGAGCAAAATATGTGATTGTGACCTCATGATACATTTTTTCGAGATCATGTTTCAGGCTGGCCAGTTCATTTAATCTATCATCCATTGCCTGTTGGAGGTATTTCTCATGAAGGGGAAAAGGCTGTCTCAATTTATCCGCTACAGGTTCAATAGCATGGAAGAGAGTAACGGTAGCGCTCGTTCTTTGTGCCAACATACACCCATAGGCTGCCGCTTTCACAGAATTAGCTGAAAAGTCGACGGGAACAAGAACATGTCTCATCATCTTATGATTTTCATTGTAAAGAAACATTATTGCGACCGGAATAGTACTGAGCATTGTCACCCCCAATAATGACTTGAAAGCAGTGGAAGACGAATTTAGTGATTGACTCTTTGGTAGGCTGACAAACCGGGAGAAAAACCGCAGTGCCATCGGGGTTTTCAGCACTTTGCGGTTATGTGATAAGACTTTACCGGTTAGAAACGAAGTTCTGTCAAAATCGGTCTCCAACAAAAATGATGCTTGAAGTCTGATCTGTGCGAAAGCAACGAATGACTTGTGGTTATCACCGCTGAAAATGCAAAGAGGGCAACGCCCTCTTTGCATTTAATCACCGTCTTTATCTTCTGGTTCCCTATTTTTCTGATAGTCGATGTTATCGCCAGCCTCATTTTCTATGGTTACAACAGTTCCATTCCTGATCTCTGAGTGACGGATCTGGCCGCCAAGATGAGCTGTCTCGGCCATTATACCAAAAGAAATGAATGCGAGGAATGCGCAAATTATCAATGACGGTTTTAATAATGCAGGTTTCTTTTTTATGATCAGTGTTCCCGATGCTGCCAGCCCGGTAATGATGATAACGATCAGGCCGATCTTAGCCAAATCCTCATGACTTTCAATTAAATTATCTGAAACACCAGGCAATTTTTCTACAATTTCTTCAGTGCCTTCGCCGGTAAAATAGACCGGTAATGTGAATAAAGCCGCGGTGATCATGAAATAAAGAGAAAGGACCTTTACCTGGTTGTTCTTTATAATAAATCCATAAAGCAGAACAAGACCGCCTGCAATTGAGAAAAATAATGGCACATGATTCAGCGCCAAATGTATCTGCGATGCGTTCATAATTTTTTTATTTATGCGTGAAGAATAGATTTCGATATTTCAATAACAAACTATGAAATGCGTGGCGGGTGAAATATGGAGAATGATCTGCGCTTCGGAGTGCCCTCCCTATAAAAAGTGAAGTGTTTTTTTGAATAGTTATATTTAGCAATAGTAACAATTCTTTTTTCCAGGACAGGGGTATCAATATGCGCAATATCGCCGGTCGACTTAAATGGCAGCTCGTTGTCTTCACGGTCATCGTTATCCTGCGGATGGTCATCGCTATAGTGAATTTTCAAAAAAGCAATAAATGATAAGCCCGGATTTTCATTTCTATGATCCCGGAAATGAGAAAGTAAAACGGGAATCCTGAGTAACTGGTGAATCTCAGTTCCCGATATAATCAGTGCT
>JAICPX010000083.1 GCA_025929635.1 Chitinophagaceae bacterium | reverse complement strand
GTGGAATTGAACCACGATCTCCGGGATTTCACTCCGGCGCATACACATCCATTCTGCCAAAGCACCAGTTGTTTGTAATGAATACTGACAGATCACTCTTTCCTCTTCATCGAATTATATTCCTCACAAACGATCTTCTTCCTGAGACCTGCATCCCGATAGCTATCGGGAGAACTTCTTTCTTTCGATTTGCAGTCGAATGCATTCAGCCATGTCTGCCAGCAGGACAGATTGCGGATGAAGAAAGATTCGAACTTTCAACCGGCGGCTTACTCCCGCTTGAGGCGGGACAGCTCTGCCATTGAGCTATTCATCCGAACAAATTGGTCAATGAGATTCGAACTCATATCTCCATCCCGGTGCTTTACCGTTAAGCGATAACCAATTTTTAAGTTGGCCCGGAGAGATTCGAACTCTCAACTCCCGGTGTAAAAGACCGGTACTCTCCCAATTGAGCTACGAACCAATTTTGTTGCGACTGCTGTCCCGACTAAATCGGGATACCATTTAATTAAGTCGCATCCTATCCCTCTCCTCTTTGTGGAGAGGGTCGGGGTCAGGTGTGATGACTGATGGACTCGAACCACCAACCTTTACGGTATCAGCGTAATGCTCTTAACCATTGAGCTAAGCCATCATTAGTTGCGGCTGTGAGATTCGAACTCACATCTAAGGCTTATGAGACCTTCGAGTTACCGTTACTCTAAACCACAATTTATCCGTTGGCTTGAAGAGATTCGAACTCTTAGCCTTGAACGTATAAGGTTCCTGCTCTCACCATTGAGCTACAAGCCAATCATTGGTTGACTTAACAAGACTCGAACTTGTACCTCCTCATTCGTACTGAAGTGTTCTCATCCCTGCCTACCGGCAGGCGGGCATTGAACTATAAGTCGCTATTGAGTTAAGTCATCCTATTCTCCCCACTCCACTTTGTGGAGAGGGGTTAGGGTGATGTGGTTGACTCCGGGATTCGAACCCTGTTCCTCCGCTGCACAGACGGATGCTTTACCGATAAGCTAGAGCCACCATAACCGCTATCGGGGCTGGATTCGAACCAACATCTTCAGAGTCAAATTCTGAAATGCTAACCATTGCACCACCCGACATTCAGGCGGTTCGTACGGGAATCCCTGTCTGCCGACAGGCAGGGAACCCATAGCAACAGATCGACAATCTGTGATGTTAGCCATTACACCAACGAACCTTGTAATCCGTACGGGACTCGAACCCATATTTCAAGAATGAAAATCTTGCGTCCTCACCGGTTAGACGAACAGATCATCATTGTGGACCGTAAGAGAATCGAACCCTCCCAAAAACATTGCAAGTGTTTTTCGCCAGCCTTGGAACATGACAGCCCATACTCCTATTTGAGGTCCTGGCCGGATTCGAACCGACAATTTCTCTCTCAAGAACAATATGGCTGTAAATGCGCTTCCCTACTCTGTAAAACATTTCGGTGCAACTGCAAATTCTATCCATCAGAACGAATAGTAATGACGGCTTCATCCATACACTTCACGGTTACGTTATAACTTTTACCGCAGCTTTTCCTTTTAAGCTACAGGACCATTGTATAGGAGACAGGACTCGAACCTGCAGCCTCTTCATTCCAGGTGAAGGATCCGACCAATCGGAATACTCCTATATTTTTTTCAAAGAACATTTAGTTGAAAAGCGTCCCCGCTGCATCTCACAGGGAACGCTTATTACCTCCCTCTGCACATGATATCATTGGATCAATTCATATTCGTGCTTCTTGCAAAACCAATCACTTTATTTGCATCACCAGTCACATGAAATACTGACAATTCTTTGATCATTGTTTGTCCCCAGCTGTATTGGTCTTTCGTATACAATACCTGGCAATAGTTGTTTCCCAGTTCGATCATTCTTTTGTTCTTCAAAACAAACAACGTGTTATTAAAAAAGAATTCTCTTTTATCGTGATCAAAATAATTATGCTGGTAAATGGCCTTTACCTGTGCACGATAAGTGCCCTGGATAAAATCAAATGTTTTGCCTGTATCCAGTTCACCAATAAAACTCATGCATGGCACCCTGTTGAACTGCACCGTGTAAAAAACTTTTGGATCAACATAGTGACCAAAGAACAAAGTATTCACAGCTGATACTTTTGTTTTGAACAAATTGAAAAACATAACATTTGATTTATAGATCATTAAATAAAAAAACCCGGTCGTTGTGCGACCGGGTTCTAACATTCATCATAAAGATGTTCATGTATAGATACAATCCGGTCGCTTGTGAATATCATTATACATATTACCTATGGGCACAATACTGCTATTCGCCTGCACACACCATGGGCTGAGCGTCGACGATCTCTCTCGCATCGTTCTAAATCGCTTATGTCGTAATTGTTTTTGCACTTTATGAGTTTTGTTCTGTTATAGATTCAAACTTTATTCGTTTACATAAATCGCAGGACAGTTTTTGTTTTCGTTAACCCGCCTTGGGCGCCAGGACAAACAAAAACCCCGCAATCTCTTGCGGGGCCAGCTTTATATCGAATTCGTTTTACCTTATTCTGCAGCTTTGCATGCCCCGCAAATAGTATAGTCACCTATGGGACTAAACCAATTCACTGATTCAATATGTAATTGCGTTACTGGCATGTTTAATTGTTTAGCGGATGCAAAGATGTTACTATTTTTTTGATGCCACCAAATTTTTGTGAAAGAATTTTAAAAAAAGTTTTATTGATCGGCAACGGATGATCTAATAAACCAGCTCAGGTGCTTCTTTGTACAAGGTTCGCTCATGAGGATTTTGCTTTTTTAGAAAGTCTTTATCCAATGGAGTAGCAATCATTTCTGCCGATGCCACCTGGTAATTTGCAATATCTAAGATCTCCTGGTCACTTAAATCATGATACAGCCAGGCTTCAGTCAGGTTACCAGGTAAAATTGTCGGCATTCGTTCCTTGCTGTTATGGATCTGTTTCATTAATGAGTTCGCGACAGTGGTTATAATGGCGAAAGTATTTGTGACTGTTTTTGATTCTGAATCGAACCAGGGTTGCCATATTCCTGCCAGGTAAAACTCTTCTCCGTTTCGCATTTGGATCATGTAAGGAAACTTTTCGGGAGTCTTCAGGAGCTTACCGCTTTTGCCAACAACGGTAACATGCATCCATTCATAAAAAAAATTTACAGGAACCAGGCATCTTCTTTTCAACGCAGCATCCTTGTACATTTTGCTCAATAGTTCTTCGCTGGTTGCATTTAATGTCGTGTATGGCTTGTGGTATTTGCCCTTATCATCCTTATAACCAAATCTGAATTTTCGAACATCTTCTTTTGTTTTTAAATAAGGTGGTAAAAAGCCCCACTGCATTTTTACGATCTCTGTTTTATGATCTCCCTCAGAAGCTTTGATAACAGGATACATATTATAATCAAAGCCTTTATAAATAGCGAGGTCTTCACATAGAAATCCCATTCGCTCAGCTAATTCTAAAAGCTCCTGGTATTCCTGTTTTGAAAGTTTTTTACCGGTGATATAACACATAACAATAAAAAATTGTAATGTGCAATTTAAAATAATTTTCCTTGTTCCCCCGGTCTTCTGAATATGCTTCGATCCAAACTCCATTCCTCGGCATTCATGCCATATAGCTTTCCGTATTTCTTATATTGTTCGGCAACCAGTTTTGCAATGGGTCCCTCGCCTCTCATTCTTACTCCCCATCGGCTGTCATTGACTGATCCATCATGACTGTTTTCTATCAAATGCCAAACCTTATCAGCCCTGTCCGGGAAGTTTTTATATAACCAGTCATGAAATAAAAATTTAATAGCACCATTTAACCTGATAAAAGTGTAAGCAGTGAAAGTTGCTCCATTGTCTCTTGCTTCTTTCATGATCCGTTGCATCTCATGTTCGTTTAGCCCTGGTATCATTGGACCCATCATGATGCCCATTCTTACACCGGCCGTGCTTAATTCATTGATCACTTTTAATTTTTGTTTGGCAGTAGTTGTTCTTGGCTCCATCACCCGCCTGAGATCTTCATTAAAAGAAGTGATGGATACCATGGCAGAAACAATTCTCTTTCTTGCCATGTCCTGCAATACATCCTTATCTTTTAATATCCATGAATTCTTGGTGAGAATCCCAACTGGTTGATTGAACTCATTGCATACTTCCAATAACCCTCTTGTCAACCGGTAAATTTGTTCTGCCGGCTGATAGCAGTCTGTATTACCACTTAGCATGATCGGCGTGGCATCCCATTTTGGATGCTTTAAAAATTTTCTTAACAGTTGTGGCGCATTTTTCTTCACAATGATCTTTCTTTCAAAATCAAGACCGGCACTGTAGCCCCAGTATTCATGTATATTTCTTGCATAGCAATAAATACAGCCGTGCTCGCAACCTGCATAAGGATTCATGCTGTACATCATGCCAACATCAGGGCTGTCAATTTTGTTGACTATTGATTTTGACTCTTGTTCCAAATACTGGGTAGGCGAATTCGCTTCTTCCCAATCGTCGATCGACTCCGTATGTTCTTTTGTTCTTTCGTCTTTAAGAAATTTATTCTTTGTATTGAATTGGGCGCCTCGTCCTTGCAAGTATTGTGACGTCTCTTCCGGTTCTTTAGCCTTTACTTTATGATGATCCTGTTTTAGTTTTTCTGACATCGGGATACAATTGATAAGGTTTAATGGTTAATGGTAACCGAATAGAATTACTGAACGATCAAAGGAGCGTCGCAACGAAAGTTTAATAGTAGCAATGCAGTTGGCTACACAAATAATTCACCCTGCCTGGTCGTCACCGGCAAATTTTGAAACTCAAATCGCTGTACCACCTGGTATTTCTTTTCATCAAGTGGTCTTTTTAACAATAACATCCCATCTGCAATAAACCTTCCTGTAAAATCTTTATTGCTGTACTCAAGCCAACCTGCCTCATATTGCCAGGGTTGCAGCTTTCTTGCGACCGGTATATGGGGTTCAAGTATGAAGTGCGGTTTGTTATCATCATTCAGCTTCATCAATCGTTGTGCATCTTTCCTAATTTCTTTTACAAGGGCTTGCACAGGAACTTTGCTTACCACATTTATAAATATGGTATGACCCGGAAAACTTCCAAAATCTCTCAGCTCAATCTTGACCGGGCGAAACCCCATTGCCACGACTTTTAACCGGTTGATCAATCTTTCCTCCATCATTTCATATTGAAGGAAGTTGGCCAATGTAATGTGCGGCCAGCCCATTTTCGCGGTAGGTGCCTGGTAGCTGTGAAAAAAATCTTCTTTGACCTTTTTGATCTTATTCCTCAATTCCTCATGCGGATTAATCACCAGCAAGTATTCAAATATTTTATATCCCGGGATAGTTACCGTTGTCAATGATTGTAATTGCATAACCCCTCCACTGATTTTCGTTACAAATTTAATTAGTATAAAATTACTAAAATATTTAGCTATTCTCCAAAATTTTTCTCACCTTTATTTAGAAAATTTTTTTTATGGAAGAGGAGTTTTATGGTGCTGCCTATAAGGGCTCAAAGCAGTTCAACAAACAAGAGGTAAAAACTGCCAATGCGACCGGTTTTGGCGCCGCTGCCGATGATTATATGGAACGCGGCATCGACCTGAATGAACATTTGATACGAAACAAGCCCGCCACTTATTTTTTTAAGATGAAAGGAGATGCAATGCAGCAGGCCGGCATCTTTGATGGCGACATACTGATCGTTGACCGTTCATTGAAACTGGCAAACGGAAAGATCATCGTGGCCATATTAAACGGTGAATTATTGGTGAGGCGCTATCATCAGAATTTCTCTTCTGCGTTCTTAATTCCGGATAATGACCGGTATAAACCAATTAACCTGGCTGAATTCAGTGATTTTAAAATGTGGGGAGTTGTTGTTCATTCAATTCATTCATTTAGTTAGATAGTATTTATGAAAGCCATTGTTGATTGTAATAATTTTTATTGTTCCTGCGAGAGGTTATTCAAACCACATCTCGACAAGAAACCTGTTGTTGTATTGAGTAACAATGATGGTTGTATCGTTTCAAGAAGTGACGAAGCAAAAAGACTTGGCGTAGAAATGGCCGGTCCTTATTTTATGGCCAAACCTCTGATCGAAAAACATGATGTTGCCGTTTTTTCCTCCAATTATAATTTATATGGCGACCTGAGCTGGCGGGTAATGGAAACATTGCGAATGATAATTGGCAAACAAAATGTAGAAGTATATTCTGTTGATGAAGCATTTCTTGATCTCAGCATTTTTCCAAATAAAGACCTTCCGCTTATCGCGAAAGAAATAAGAACAACGGTGGAAGAGTGGACAGGAATAAAAGTTTCTGTTGGTGCAGCTCCCACCAAGGTTTTATCAAAACTCGCCAATCGTATCGCTAAGAAAAATAAACAATTGACCGATTGCATTGCAGTGCTTGACACCGAAGAAAAGATCAGTGAGGCTTTGCATAAAACACCGGTAAGTGATATTTGGGGAGTAGGCGGACAATATGCAAAAAAATTAAAAGAGGTATGGGGTATTTATGATGCATGGCAATTGAGAAATGTTACTGAAGAATTTGCACATACACACTTGGGAGGTGTGGTGGGGATTCGCCTGGTCCGGGAATTAAAAGGCATTGCTTCAAAGGAAATGGAAGACGAATTGATAAATAAAAAGATGATCGCAACGACCAGGATGTTTGGAAATCCTGTTGGTGATATTGAATCAATAAAAGAAGCGGTCGCAACGTATACTTCGAGGGCCGCCGAGAAACTGAGAAGACAGCACAGTGCTGCCAAAGTTGTGAATGTTTTTGTCGTTGCAAAAAATGAAAATCATAATGTCGATTTTCGGGGGGCTACACACGGAGAACAAATTACTTTGCCAACAGCAACGTCTTTTACAAATGAATTAATAAAACCCGCTGTTGCATTAGTTGATAAATTGTATAAGCACGGTACATTGTATAAAAAAGCAGGTGTGATGCTAAGCGGGATTGTTCCCGATATGTCTATCCAGGGCAACCTTTTTTTGTCAGCAACAAAAAACTGTGAGCGCAAGTTGATGGATATGATCGACAATATCAATTTCAGCCAGCGTGATGATGTGCTAAAATTTGCAGCAAGTGGTACGACAAGAGATTGGAAAATGCGGCAGGAATTAAGGAGTTTAAGACATACTACGCGATGGGATGAATTGTATGAAGTGAGTTGATGATTATTGATTATTAATTACTGATTATTGAAGTAACATCCATTAAAAGAAAACCGATAATAATTAATAATAAATAATCAATAATTAAAATGATCAATCTTCATTTATAAACTTGGGCCTCATTAAATTCAATCCACATTGATGATTCAGTTTATCAACTACATAATCTGTTAGTTCAGGCGATGTTGCCTCATCATGCATATGCATAAAAAAATAAAGTTCTTTTAATCCATGATCCAGCCAATACTTCATTCTTTGCACCCAAACATCTGACCGCTGGTAATCGGTAGCGTGTAGGCCGTTACCCACATATCGAATAAAAGCTTTTGGAACGGTTAAATGCATATGAGCACAATCTCTTCTGCCCGCCGCATCAGTGATCACCGCCCCAATGTTATTTTCAGCAAGAAATTCAAAATACTCTTCCCGGATCTTTTCTTTGCTGAACCACCCAGGGTGTCTTACTTCAAGAAAGAATTGTAGTTCTTTCGGTAATGACAACATGAACGTGAACAACTCCACTTTCCTGTTTGGAGTAAATGTATCACTTACCTGTACGAAGATGGGACCAAGATGTTCTTCAAATGCCTGTACACCACGAAGAAATTCTCTTGTCAAAAATTCTTTTCCTTTTAGACTTCCTTTATGCGTAACACCCTGGTACATCTTTGGACAGAACTTAAAGTCCTTTCCCTTCGCTTTTTCTTTCCATTTGGCGATCCCCTTTGCGCCAATTATCTTATAATGTGTAGTGTTTAATTCGATAGAGTTGAAATGTTCAACATACTGCTGGAGGAAATTTCTTTCTTTAGTTTTTGGAGGATATATTTTTCCCACCCATTCCGGTCTTCCCCATTTGGCACAACCGACATAAACTTTTGCATCCTTAGCTGGCTGATCAATTAATATCTTTTTATTGAAACCCGGTTCCGGAGACAATGAGAAATCTATACTGTTCAATTCATTTTCTTCTACTCTGCCAAATTCCATAACAACAAGTTTTCCTTATTGATATTTCTTTACAAGATCAAAAAGAATTTTCCTGTCTGCGTCACTGATAATTTTGGTGGTATCCTGTGGTACAAAATGAATTTTATAAGATTGGATCGCCGTTTCAGGTTTGTTAATATTATACCCAATGATGCGCAGGGCTTGCAGGGCATCGAACCCGACAGGAACTTCTACATTGGTTGTATCATACCAAAAGCCAAATCCCTTTTCTGCCAGCAGTTGCCATGAAAAAAACCGGCTGGGATCTACTTTTCTTCCCGGGGCCCAGTCCAAATGACCGATAAAATTTGTTTGCGGAATATTATAAGCTTTTTTAAGCCGCTCAAGTAAAACCAGTAAACTATTCAGCTGTTGCTCAGTAAAAGGTTCGTTGCCATTATTATCAATCTCAATTCCGATGCTATTACTGTTCATATCAGAAATATTTCCCCATTTACCAACCCCTGCATGATGGGCTCTTAATAAATCATTCAACATATGCTGCACAGTTCCATCGCGGCAAATCACATAATGCGCACTTACTGAAGTTCGGGGTAAGGTAAAGGTCTTGTAAGTTTCATCACATGAATTTTGCGCAGTATGATGTATAACAACAAAGTTGGGACGGCGCATGGAAAAATTTGTTGTGCCGATCCAATTGTCTGCATACAACAAACCCGCAGAGTCTTTTAACGGGTATTCACGCAAAATTTTTGCAAACGTCTTTGCTTGCCTTTTATAACTGCGGTTTGTCTTATTATACAAATTAGAACACGCAGAAATGATGACCAGGCTAAAAATGATGAAAAAGAAACTAAGGTATTTCATGAAAAATGTTAATTGAGCCGAAAATACAGAGATTTTCCTCTAAAGGGCCCGTCACTGATGGTATCATTTTTGAAACATATGGGTGTTACCAATTTATCAAAACAAGAAAAAGAAATCTTATGGCAACGTTAGAGGGAAAAAAAGTGGCTATCCTTACTGAAAACGGCTTTGAGGAAGTAGAACTTACAAGTCCGAAGAAAGCATTGGAAGATGCAGGTGCTGAAGTAGATATCGTTTCGCCACAAAAGGAAAAAGTAAAAGCATGGGCCCACGATCATTGGTCAATCGAACTGCCCGTTGATGTTAACATAGAAGATGCCGATCCCAATGATTATGATGCACTGATGGTTCCCGGCGGTGTAATGAATCCTGATAAACTGAGGAAGAATGATAAATGCGTGGAATTTGCTCAACACTTTTTGGAGGAGGGTAAACCGGTGGCTGCTATTTGTCATGGCCCGCAACTATTGATTGAAACCGGTATGCTTGAAGGAAGAAATATGACATCGTATCCTTCTATAAAGACAGATATGATAAATGCCGGTGCCATTTGGGCCGACCATGAAGTAATAGTCGACAATGGTGTTGTCACAAGCCGCAGCCCGGAAGATCTTGACGCATTCAATAAAAAAATGATCGAAGAGATCAAGGAAGGAAAACATTCAGCCGTTACCAGGACAGTTGCTCCAACACATTAGTGCGTGAGCTATTATATTATTAAATAAAAATTGTGAGACGTGAAAAGTGAAACGTGAGAATGTTTGACGTTTGTTGTCTCACGTTTCACGTCACTTAGACAATTTAATAATTGTATTGAACAGTCAGCCCCTCGTCATTGTAATAAACGTACTGCGGCTTGCCATCAACAACCGTTTTAATTCTGAAAATATCCTTAATTACTCTTGGTACCTCTATCTTTATTACACCATCCATTTGCACATCAGGCTTTTTTGTAATTATATCAAATATCTTTTTCGGAATACTTTCTTTATTGATCGGTGTCCTTGTATCTCGTCTGTCGCCATTGGCATGATACACCGCTGTCGACATCCAAAGACCATTTCTGAATGTGGCGGTCCAGTCACCACGATATTTGCTCCAGGAAACATTTGTTGCATTGGGATAATCTCTCTGGAATGTTACCCGAACTTTAGCAGGTTGGTTTTTTGAAGGTTTGGGTCCATCGACAGCTTTTGTAAACGTTCCTTCCCAGATCTTTTTTTCATGCTCCGACCTGTCTTTTACATCATCATTATTTTTTTCTTTCCCTTTACCTTGATCAGTGCTGGTTACCGGCGCAGACTTGTCTTTTGCCTTTGTTTTTGCCTGGCTATTACCTTGTGCTGAAATTGCAGTACTAAGAATTGAGACAAATAAGAGAATCAGAAGCTGTTTCATAGAGGTAGATTAAGATTCAAATATAATAGCCGTACGCAGTATTATTTATAGAAAAAACACTGTGGTTTTTACATATTCCGCCTGTATTGTCCCCCAACTTCATAAAGGGCATGCGTGATCTGTCCAAGTGAGCAACATTTGACAGTTTCCATCAGTTCTTCAAAAAGATTTCCATTGTTGATCGCGACCGATTTTAGCCGCTTTAGCATTTCGCCGGATTTACTTTCATTTCTTTTCCAAAAAGCACGGAGGTTATCTATTTGTTGCTCTTTTTCTTCTGTTGTACTTCGTATCACTTCACCCGGGATGATCGTTGGAGAACCTTGTTTATTTAAGAATGTATTGACTCCAACGATTGGATAGTCGCCGGTGTGTTTTAAATGTTCATAATACAAACTCTCTTCCTGTATTTTGTTTCTTTGATACATTCTTTCCATGGCGCCAAGAACTCCACCACGTTCGGTGATACGATCAAATTCGGCCAGCACGGCTTCTTCAACAAGATCAGTTAACTCTTCAATAGCAAAACTTCCCTGTATAAAATTTTCTGTTTTTGCAGTACCCAGCTCACGATTGATGATCAATTGTATTGCCATTGCTCTTCTTACACTTTCTTCGGTTGGAGTTGTGATCGCTTCATCATAAGCGTTGGTATGAAGCGAATTGCAATTGTCATAAATAGCATACAAAGCCTGCAGTGTTGTTCTTATATCATTGAAGTCGATTTCCTGCGCGTGCAAGCTTCTGCCTGATGTTTGGATATGATACTTTAACATCTGGCTTCTTTTGTTGGCTTTGTATTTATATTTCATTGCCTTTGCCCAGATCCTTCTTGCGACTCTTCCTATCACGCTATATTCAGGGTCCATTCCGTTACTAAAGAAGAATGAAAGATTGGGTGCAAAGTCATCAATGCTCATTCCACGAGTCAAATAATATTCCACATAAGTAAACCCATTCGCCAGTGTAAATGCCAATTGGGTGATTGGATTAGCACCGGCTTCGGCAATATGATAACCACTAATGCTTACACTATAAAAATTGCGGACTTTATTCTTTGTAAAATATTCCTGTACATCGCCCATTAGTTTCAAGGCAAACTCAGTAGAGAATATGCAGGTATTCTGCGCCTGGTCTTCCTTTAAAATATCGGCTTGCACAGTTCCTCTCACCTGTTGAAGCGCCTTTTCTTTACATTGCTGGTAAATTTCGTTTGGCAAGACTTCATCACCGGACAATCCTAATAATTTTAAACCAAGACCGTTATTACCATTTGGCAAACTGTCGGGGGATGATGAATTATTATATACAGGTTTAGAAGTATTCTGATACTTTTTGTTAAGGGCATCATTCACCATTGACCATTGACCATTGCCCTCAAGCCATTTTTCACATTGCTGATCGATCGCTGCATTCATAAAAAATGCAAGCAACATGGGAGCAGGTCCATTGATCGTCATGGAAACAGAAGTCTTCGGATCGCAAAGATCAAAACCACTGTATAATTTTTTTGCATCATCAACGGTGGCAATGCTCACGCCTGCATTCCCGATCTTTCCATAAATATCAGGCCGATGATCAGGATCTTCACCATACAACGTCACACTGTCAAAAGCGGTTGATAATCTTTTTGCAGGCTGGTCAATACTTACATAATGAAATCTTTTGTTGGTTCGTTCCGGGCCGCCCTCACCGGCGAACATTCTTGTTGGATCCTCACCTTCTCTTTTTAGAGGAAACACCCCGGCTGTAAACGGAAAACTTCCCGGCACATTTTCCTGCGCCTGCCAGCGAAGCAGATCACCCCAATCTTTGTATTTTGGCAAGACAACTTTGGGGATTCTTGTTCCGGATAAGCCTTGACTAAACATTTCCTGCCTGATCACTTTATCACGGACCTTGTACTCATAATAATCTTTTTCGTACGCTTTTATTTTTTCCGGCCAGTTGCTGATAAGTTTCCTTGCAACGGGTGTAAGCTGATCCGTATACAATGAAATTTGTTCTTCGATGAACTTAGTTAACCCGGTATCCGCTGTTTCTTTTATTACAGCCAATGCTCCATTTAACTGGTAAAGTTTTGTAGCAATCACTGATTGATCTTTTACCAACTGATCATATGCCCTGTTATTCTCACTTATTTCACTTAAATATCTTACACGATTGGATGGAATGATCGCCTGTGTGATCTTTGCTGTTTCGGAGAATTGGAACTCACCATAACTGATCTTTGTCTTTGTTTCGATCTTTTTAAGCAACAACTCAAATAAGCGATTCACACCTCCATCATTGAACTTGCTGGCGACTGTACCGATGATTGGTAGTTCGTCATCCTTAGCTGTAAATAATTGGTGATTCCTTTTGTATTGTTTTCTAACCTCGTTCAACGAATCCAATGCCCCTGCTTTGTCAAACTTATTTATGCAAATAAGATCAGCATAGTCAAGCATATTAATTTTTTCCAATTGTGATGCCGCGCCATATTCAGGTGTCATCACATACATACTT
>JAICPX010000442.1 GCA_025929635.1 Chitinophagaceae bacterium | reverse complement strand
GCCATCTCGTCAGCAACTGTTTTATGGGCAGCGGGAATTAAAGGCAATATTCCGGATGGAATTGATAAATCTTTAATAGTCAAGGGAAACAGGATAAAAGTTGACAGGTTCAACCGCGTTGCCGGCCTTCAAAATGTATTTGCAATCGGCGACCTGGCATTTATGGAAACCCCGGCATATCCACGTGGACATCCCCAGGTGGCAACAGTTGCAATACAGCAGGCAAAAGTTCTTTCAAAGAATATTGAGAGAATAAAAAAAGGGAGAGATGATCTTCATGAGTATGAATACAGGGATAAAGGCTCAATGGCAACCGTCGGCAGAAACCTGGCTGTAGTTGATATCCCAAAACCCAAATTACATTTTGGCGGTTGGTTTGCCTGGATGGTTTGGATGGCACTTCACCTGATGTTGATCTTAGGGGTAAAAAACAGGTTCTTTGTATTTATAAACTGGCTTTATAATTATATCACCTATGACCAAAGCCTGAGGTTGATATTCAGGGAGTATAAAAAGCAGCATGAAACCGAAAAAATTTCTTAGTGCAGAATGGCGAAAACTCATAATGGCAAATTATGAAACCGACGCTGCGATCTTAAAGAAATTTCTTCCTGCAAAAACTGAACTGGATGATTGGCAAGGCAAGCATTATATCAGCCTTGTTGGTTTTATGTTCTTAAACACAAGAGTAAAAGGAATAACGATCCCTTTTCATATAAATTTTCCGGAAGTGAATCTTCGGTTCTATGTTAAACACCGATCGGGTTTGGAATGGAAGAGAGGTGTTGTGTTTATTAACGAATTTGTTCCCAGGCGTGCCATAACCTTTGTCGCCAACAATTTTTTTCAGGAACGTTATGTCACTTACCTGATGAAACACAAATGGGAGATTGGGGACAAGCAAGCGATCGGTTATTATTGGAAAAAGATGGACCAATGGAGTAGTTTAGAAGCGATTGCAGGTAAAGATCCGTTTGAGCTGGTCCCCGGCAGCAAGGAAGAATTTATTACGGAACACTATTGGGGTTATTCGGCTATCGGTGAAAATAGAACGGTGGAGTACCATGTTGAACACCCGCGTTGGAGTATGTACACAGTGGAGCAATACAATATTATATGTGATTTCAAAACCTTATATGGAAATGATTTTGAGTTCTTGGATTCTCTGCAACCAGCCTTCGTGTTGCTGGCAGAAGGATCACCTTTAACGGTTTTTACAAAGAAAATTCTTTAAGCAATTGTTTTGCTCTCGTTTTGAAAGCAATCGTTTCATAATCCAGTCTTTCTTCGATCACCAATTTGATTTCGTTGATTATCCCGGGATATTGTCGTGCCAGGTTTTGTAAAACCGTTATCGAGAATGCTTTTACCGCGACAGCTTCAGTTGGAGAGGAGACATACCGGAAACATATATCCATTACCCGTCCATGAAATTTTTTGGGAATATTTACATACTGCAAAAGACGAATACTATTCCTTTTTACAGCATCATGTATTCCTTTCTTATTTAAATTTTTCAAAAGCTTTGTATAATGGTTTTGAATAAGATTTGGATGTTTTTCCACGCAATAGCTGATCGGCCACCCGGCCCGTTGTACAACGCGGTATTCATCATGCAGAAAAAGATCAAACAACTCATCAAATTTCTTTTGATCATTACCTACCCATTTTACAATAGCATTGCACTGTTTTTTTGAATGTTCTTTCAATAAAGCAGCTCTAATATTCATTATCTTTCTGAATAATTAATAAAGTAACGAATCAATCGGTTGATGAAAAAGTATTTTGTATTCATCGTTGTTGCTTTTATTTCCTGCACGGGACCAATGCCGCCTGTTGTTTTTCAAACTGATTTTGGATTAAGGGATGGGGCCGTGGCCGAAATGAAGGGTGTTGTGTTGTCTGTTGATCCTTCACTCCGGATATTCGACATCACCCACGAGATCCCACAATATAATATATGGGAAGCGGCCTATCGCCTCCACCAGGCTGCGGCTTATTGGCCAAAAGGAACGGTATTTGTTTCAGTGGTTGATCCGGGAGTGGGAACCGCCAGAAGGTCTGTTGTGCTCAGGACGACTTCCGGGCATTTTTTTGTTTCACCTGACAACGGCACGTTGACGTTAGTAGCAAAAAACCTTGGTATTGAAGAAATAAGAGAGATTGATGAGACAATTAATAGAAGACAGGGATCGGAGAGTTCAAACACGTTTCATGGTCGTGATGTTTATGCATACGCAGCGGCAAGATTAGCTTCGGGTAAAATATCGTTCGAAAAAATTGGAAAAGAATTACCTAAAGAGATTGTAAGTATTGATTACCAGGATCCGGTTTTGGATAACGGCATTATAAAAGGGAATATCCCGGTACTTGACATTCAATTCGGAAATATATGGACCAATATTCCTGATTCTTTAATTTATAAAGCCGGGTGGAATTATGGACAGGATTTGACAGTTGAGATCATCAATAAGGATTCTTCTGTCTATAAAAGTAAAATTCCACTCGTAAAAACTTTTGGCGATGTTCGACAGGACAGTTCATTGGCATATTTCAACAGCTTGCTAAATTTTTCCCTTGCGGTCAACCAGGGGAGTTTCTCAAATAAATATAATATTTACAGCGGACCACAGTGGACGATCAGGATAAGTTCATCTAAAAATTAACGGTAATGAAATATTTGATTGCAATTCTATTGGTTTGTTTTTGTGCTTGTATTACATGGGGTCAAACAAAAACGATCGCCGAACGATTAGGTTATCCGAAAGATGCCAAACTTGTCATTATTCATGCCGATGATCTTGGCGTCTCACATTCCGAGAATGCCGCATCGATAGCTGCTATGGAAAAAGGCTGCGTAAGTTCTGCCAGTATCATGGTGCCATGTCCATGGTTTCCTGAAATAGCTGCCTATGCACAAGCAAATCCTGCCGCTGATCTGGGTTTGCATATAACTTTAACAAGTGAGTGGAAGTATTATAAATGGGGACCGGTAACTGCAAAAGAAAAAGTACCGGGGCTTGTCAATAAAAATGGCTTTTTCTATTCATCGGTCGACAGCGTCCTTCAAAATGCAAACGCAGCAGAAGTTGAGCAGGAGATACGCAACCAGGTTTTACGGGCCAAACAATTTGGGATGGATCCGACGCATCTGGATGCTCATATGGGTACAGCCTTATCGGGTCTTGATTTTTTTAGAGCTTATTTGAAAGTAGGCCGGGAGTTTAAGATCCCTGTATTTATTCCGAAATTAGTCGAGCTTCCCTTAAAATACCTTATTATACACACGGCTTATGATGATGCTGAAATGCGGGCGGTAACGATCGATCACCCGGATTGGGGAGCTGCGTGGCGGCAGGAGGATTTCAATTTTTTTTCCAGTGCGGAATGTACAAAGCTGTTAAAGGATAATAATGTGTATGTAATCACCTGGAAAGAGATCAGGGATAAGATCGTGAGAAAATAAATATTATTTTTTGGATTTATGAATTGCCGGTGTTTTGCCAAAGATCGCATACAGCGATTCCATGATCTGGGGTTTCATATCTGCTGTGGTTCTGAAAATTTCGTCCTGGACCTCCGGAGCTAAGTCGCCATACAATTTTTCTGTCATTACTTTATTCGTGGCTTGCTGTAATGCAATTATCTCGACAAGCAATTCAAAGATCATTTGAAGATTGTACTTTGGATCGAACTTTAGGTCTTCCAGTTTAGTCATGACTATTGGAGTTTTGGTTCTTCAATAAATATACATAACTAAATAAAAATGAGTTTTTTGTCTTATAATGTATGTTATGTTAAGTAGGCGCACAGGCTATGCTGAACGCTCTCGCGTTCGCTATGCTACCCCGCTTCGCTCGTGTGTTACAAGAAAATATAACACACTTCGCTACATAGACCCCAACCTACATTAACATAACAACTCGTTATATGCGAAAGTCTATTAAGGAATGTTTTAAAATCAATCGCATTTATTTGTTATTAATAAAAAAGACCCACGCACTCGTGGGAACTACGGCTGGCGTGTTGCTTGCTCCGAAGTTGCCCCTATTGATT